>JAHDGW010000242.1 GCA_020631635.1 Saprospiraceae bacterium | reverse complement strand
TCGGTCCATTAGTTGATGTGTAACTAGCATTATTAATTACAAAATCATCATCATCTTGGGGACTATCATCTAGGTTGTATTGACCATCAGCCCCACCTATATTTTCCACGTCAATCGTATATGTAATGGTAAAAGATCCATCTGCATTTTGAACACTATTTACAAACTCTTTATCCAATATCAAATAAGGTAAATCATTGCAAACTGTATCTAATACTTCTGCCATACCATCATTATCTGTATCCAGTAATGCCTCATTGAACAGTCCTTCTCCGGCTGATGAAGCTTCTCCATTATTACCAGATCCACAAGAGCTATAAGAATTATCACCTGAAGAAGAGGCATCGAGGTCAATCTCTACTTGTACAGTAATAGTATATGAGTCTGTCTCACCAGCCCCGATAATCTCATCATCTCCCAATAACCATGGTGTCGTTGTCAATGTACCTGATAGGCCGATATTAGAGGTAAAAGATGCAGCATTAATAGTTATATCATCGTCATATTGAGGGTTATCAGTAAGGTCATACATACCATCAGCACCTCCTTGATTTTCAACATCTATTTGGTATATCAAACTATAGATATTTCCAGAGACTTGTGTCAGGCTCACCAAGGATTTTTCCATTACTAAGAATGGTAGATCACTACAAACTGTATCTTGGACATCAGCTGTACCATCATCATTCACATCAAGTAAAGCTTCATTAAATAAGCCTTGGTTTGACACTGGTCCAGCTCCACCACCAGAGCCACATGGCTCATACATATCATCTCCTACTAATCCATCATTAAGATCCAAGGATACATTGACTGTTACCGTAAAAATATCAGTTTCTCCAGCTTCTATCAATTCATCTGAAGCCAAATCCCAAGGAGTTGTTGTCGTGCTCAACGTACCTAATAAGCTTCCATTACTTGTGAAAGATGCGGAGTTGATTACAATATCATCATCGTACTGAGGATTATCGGATAGGTTATAATCACCTAATGCACCACCCACATTTTCAACTGAAAGTGTATAAACGATTGTATGTGTACCATCATTATTTTGTGTTGAGCTTACCAGTTCTTTTTCTAATCGCAGATAAGGTAAATCTGCACAAGTACTATCAATGATATCAGACATGCCATCATTATTGGTATCCAAAGTAGCTTGATTAAACAAACCCTGTCCCATGGTAGGAATTCCACTTGTACTGCCTTCACCACATGCGCTATATTCATTATCCCCGGTAGGCATCATGACCCTTGGAGATAAGGTATCATTAATTGTCATATGGGGTATGACACCTAGTTTGAAATCAATTGAATTGATTTCATGATTTGGTACAATTTCTGGATAAATCCTCAAACTATTTTCGGCCGACACATTCATAATGAGTACCAGATAGAAGGCTACTGTTAGAATCGTTGAAATATATCCTTTGTGTAAGTATTTTAAATACATAATATGTTAATCAATAAAAAATTAAAAATTCATAAACACCCTGGATTGCTTTCAATCCACGAAAAGTCATTATCACTCTCTTTATCTTTTATCATTAGATGAATGGTCACCTAATATTCTAGTCATCTAAATCTAAGCAGACGTCAAAACTTAAAGTATATACATGGCTCTCGCCCACATTAATCTCTTGATCATCTGCAATACTGATTGATTGCGCCACTACCAGACTACCGCCTGTATTACCGATAACGTTAGTATCGTAACTGACACTATTAATGGTAATATCATCATCAAATACAGGATTATCGCTGAGATCATAACTCCCACTTGCCGTACCAGTATTAGATACAGAAATCGAATACTGTACGATGTAACAATTAGCTGAAGTCTGAGTCGAACTAATAAAGTTTTTCTCCATAACATAATACGGTACATCAGGACAAGCTTCATCAGTAAGGTCATCACCTTCCCAACTTACCGTAGCCTGATTAAAAAGACCTGTTCCTGTAGAAGGATCAGTCATACTACAATCAGTCAATATTTCATTACCTAAACCATCAGATAGATCTATGCTTACACTGACCTCGATGATATAATCATGTTGTTGACCTATAGGAAGATTTACGTTACTATTAAGATTCCAGGTACTACTTGTTATATCTAAAGAAGAAGAATTTCCTAAGTGATCACTATAATTAGCTGAAGTGATCATTACATCATCATCATAGCCTGGTGTATCTACTAATGAATAAATACCAGCTGCATCACCAACATTCGAGACCGAAATGAGGTATGTAATCTCATAATTATTGCCACCCAAATCTACCACTGAATTAACAGACTTAGATAAGGTCAATTCTGGATCACAGGGCTCAGCGGCATCAATGTCTGTGGATACTCTACAATCTTGAGTAAATGCCGCTACTAAATCGTATGACATTCCATCCGCCATGGCTGTAAAAGTCACGGTATGTGGGGAGCTTACTCCTCCGCTGACGTTAATCGTTTGAGACATTCCTTGATAACTTACGATAAGATCAGTATTGGCAGGAGGTCTATACCATGTTATGGTTGCCGTGAGCTCAAACTGACCTTCATCACAAGTAGATGTATTGGTGTCTGTAATTTCAATTTCACATCCAAGAGGAATATTTATATCTGGTTTTTGATTATCCACACCGTCAGAGATACAAGCAATATTTTCTATAAAGTCCTGATCTGCTGGAGGGACCTCCGTTAATTCCGTTTGATAACATAGGGTAAAAGCTTCTCCTATTTCCAATATTTCTGGAAAATACCATCCTGTTTCATCCGCAGGAAACAGGCTATTGGGAGTTGCATCATCGTTTACAATTGTTGACTGACCGTTAATTTCGTAATAAGTAGAATTAGGGACATACGAGAAAAAGGGGCTTAATGTATCAATAACTGAAAGCGCATTTTCAGCATAATTTAATTTTCCAACATTAGATACGCATATGCAGTATTCCATAGATTCTCCAATGTTGAGGAGCCCATCATTGTTATCATCCATGAATATACCGCCAAGTTTAGTAGACTCAAAAGCAACTCCACCTAGAAGAGCCGTACCAACATCTATGGCTGGAGAACCGCCAGAAGCTGTATTGGGATCCTGCCCCCACACAGCGGATACGATAGCCTCACTTCCATCACATACCCAAATAGACATCGCCGTTTGATCGCCATCAGGGTCATATAACCTTTCAGATTGTAACTCTGCTAAGCTAAAGGACATATCAAAAGAATTGCCCAATGCATCCGTCATAGATCCACCATCTCCATTATAATCAACACAAATTTGGATCGGAGCCGTACTCGTGGTAGAGTGTATTGCAGTCACCCAAATTGGTGCAGAATTTTCAGTACTAGAGCCGGTATATGTGGGATCTTGTCCGGCGGCCCAGGCTGCACCTAATACTTGACCCTTGAGCGATGACTCCGGTATCATTGTAAATCCCCAATCATTGACATGGTTACCTCTTGTACCATCTGAAAAGCAATTTACATTGGATTCTGGTCCTGAATCTATGGTCACCAAAGCCATAAAATCATCAGTAGAATAAAACCTACTTCCACTGAGATTGGGCACCGTGACAAATGTAGAAGCCATAGGCCCTAAGCTTATCTGTGGTTGTGCCCCTGATGGATAAAAAGTATAATCAATCATAATCGGAGATGATGACGGATTGTATAAATGCACTACAGTAGCCTGATCTGAGGGTGTAGCTACGGGATTTATATAGGCATTAGAAATTTTTTCTTCTCCATCTAACTTAAAGAATCTTGCCTCGTGAAGATCACATGGATCTCCTGTAACAAGGGTAGCCGCTATTGGGAAGTTGGAGCTGACAGTGGCACCAGTCTGTATACCACCGTTGATGAAGTGGGTTTCACCTTCATTTAGTGTGACGGTCAAGTCATCTATGCCATTATTATCTGTATCAATATTAACAACTGTATGATCCTCTGATGCTTGAAAAAATAGGCCCGTATATGAAAATAAATTGTACGTATTTTGATCCTCGCCAACAGGTATAATAAAGTCAGTAGAATAATCATCGACTGATAACACAGCTGATGCGCCGGCAAGTAACGTATTGGATCCTGCAGACCAAGTGGCCGCAGACATCAGTATATTCTTAGTAGACGAAAGTTTATCTCTTCCATCTAATTCTATCGTTGACGCAGTATTTGGAGTCGTAATAGTCATATCTAATACGATGACATCTCCTGGAGAAAATACATCAGAAGGTACACCAGGAGGAGAGCCATTGGATGGGTCACCATCACCCCAAATCTCAGTAGTTGATTGAGTAACTGCTATATCGGGATCAAATTCATAACCATCTTCCCAATGATCATAGTAGATAATAGTATTGGAACCTAATACATTAATGGAAACATATTTTGAAATAGGATTAACACTATTGTATTGATCATATGCTGGATTTTGACAATCCTCAGTCCAGCATCCATTATTGATACCTGGATTAATAGATTGAATAAAATCAAAGGTTTCGTCTTCTTCGTATGGTATAAAGTACGTTTGTCTTACCGCGTTATTACTGCATTGCTGAGCCAAAATATTTGGTGAAACAAATAATAATAAAGTAAGACTACTCCAATATAAACACTCCTTATAATAGTTCATAAAACACAGCTTTACTATGTTCTATTATTCTTTCTCTAGCGGTATTAACCTTACGTTCTGCTCAAATATAACAATTTAGTTTAATATGTTAAAATTTAAATTGTCTTCTGACCAAAATATGGTATATCTAGTCATATTCTGGGTATAAATAGCGCTAGAAATATTTTTTAAAGAGTAGCCCAAAAACTATAGTGGCATCAATTTCAAAAATCATTGAAATTGATGCCACATGTGTCTTACTATGACGCGATTAGATTTTAATTACCAATTTTGATCATCTTGATTCGTTGGATTTCATCGCCTACTTGATACTCTAGGATGT
>JAHDGW010000241.1 GCA_020631635.1 Saprospiraceae bacterium | reverse complement strand
TTCATACGAGTACTACCTGTGAGAAATTCTGGCCCTACTTCTATGCAAATGGGATAGTCACTAGATTTTATGATCGGACTGTTGGGATTGCAGCATACGCAGCCAGTGATGATGTGATTGGCTTGACATGTATCTAGGCCTCCGATTACATAAGGAGTAGTACCAGAAGCGGCAATACCTATGACTACATCATTTTGGGTAATCCCATATGAGCTTAGATCTTTCCAGGCTAACTCTGTATCATCCTCGGCAAACTCCACCGCCTTGCGGATAGCTCCGTCACCACCTGCAATAATACCGATCACAAGATCATGAGAGACGCCAAAGGTCGGAGGACACTCAGAAGCATCCAATATACCAAGACGGCCGCTCGTGCCAGCACCTATATAAAAAAGTCTCCCTCCTTTTTTCAAATTAGCAACTATGACATCAATAAGCTTACTTATACTAGTAAGTTGATTTTGAACGGCCTGAGCAACTTTTTGGTCCTCCTGATTGATGCCCGTAATCAGTGCTAATGCAGACATGCTATCTAGACCAGAGTGAAGACTTTCTTGCTCTGTTGCTCTTTTACTCATATTCTGTTTTTGATAATAAAAGCATTCCTAAAAAAGTAAAAAGACCATTTACCAATAAGAGTTCGAAGCCAAACTTGTACCCCCATAATAGGACTTCAGAGTATGTCGAAACCAAATAAGTAAGAATGGGTGATAAGATACAAACCCAGGGTACAAAACGATCTTTCACCAATCGAGAAGTCAAAAAACCAAAGGCAAATAGTCCCAGTAATGGGCCGTAGGTATACGAAGCCACATCAAATATTTTTTTGATCACCGCGTCGTCGTTGATACTCCAAAATATGAGGATAACTATGAATAAAAGAACTGAAAATCCCACATGCACAAGTAATCTCTGTTTTTTCTTCTGATGATCAGGAATTGTCGATTTTTCTGCATTGAGAAAATCTATACAAAATGCAGTCGTCAGTGCCGTTAAAGCACTATCAGCACTACTATATGCTGCGGCTATTAGTCCTAGTACAAATATGACCCCAACCACAGGACTGAGATGTTCTATCGCAATAGTAGGATAGAGCAGATCGGTCGCGGCCTTTACTTCTCCTCCGACTAGTCGAGTTGGGGTGTCTATTCCTATTTTGGCTGCATAGATAAATAAAAGTGCCCCGAGGCACAGAAATAAAAACTTTACGACGACCAATACAAAGCTAAACCACAACATATTTTTTTGAGCTTCTTCTATATTTTGGCAGCTCAGGTTTTTTTGCATCATATCCTGATCCAAGCCAGTCATCGTCAATGCGATGAATACTCCTGCGACAAATTTTTTGAAAAAGTTAGAAGGATCGCTCCAGCCACCCTCAAAATAAAACATCTGTGAATAATCACTTTCTTTTATGGTATCGACTAATTCTGCCATGCCAAAGCCCATCTGGGTAGATATAGACCATATAGTCAAAACCACCGCAATCAGCATACAACTTGTCTGTAAGGCATCAGTCCAGACTATCGTTTTGATCCCTCCACGGAAGGTATATATCCAGATCAGGATAATCGTAATCAGCACAGTCAACCAAAATGGAATACCAAAAGAGTTCATGACAAAAGTCTGAAAAACAATGGCCACAAGGTAAAGCCGAAAAGAAGCTCCTATTACTCTCGAGATAAGGAAATATGCAGAACCAGATTTATAAGAATAGAAGCCAAACCGTTGCTCTAGATACCCGTAGATAGAGGTCAAGCGAAGTTTATAATACATCGGCATGAGCACTGTGGCGATGATGGCATATCCGACCAGATAACCAAATACCATCTGCATGTAGGAAAATTGGCTAGATTCTACCCATCCAGGAACGGATATAAATGTCACTCCGCTCAGAGTGGCACCTATCATCCCGAAGGCTACAAGATACCACGGCGATTCGCGTTTGCCAATGAAAAATGAAGCATTGCTACTATCTCTACTAGTGAGATAAGATATCAACATCAATATGCCAAAATAGACTGCAACGATGATGAGTATGATGCTCGGTGATAGTCCCATTAGTCTTGACTTTTACTGCCGAAAGCTAGATCACCAGCATCTCCCAATCCTGGGACGATATATGATTTCGCCGTGAGCTCATCATCGATACGATAGACCCATATGTGGGCTTTAGGGTATAGTCTTTTGATATAATCGATACCCTCGCTTGAGCTGATAATGACCGAGATATGAATGGCAGAAGGTGTACCAAAATCTTCTAAACCTTCCAAAGCTGCTTGTATAGAAGCTCCTGTGGCGAGCATAGGGTCGGCCAGTATGAGCACTTTCCCTTCTAGGTTTGGACAGGTCAGGTATTCCATTTTTATTTCGAAAGATCCATCCTTGTGATGAGATCGAAAGGAGGAAATAAAAGCATTTTCAGCATCATCAAAATAGCTCAAAAAACCATGATGCATCGGAAGCCCTGCTCTCAATATTGTACCGAGTACGACTTGATCTTCTATTTTAGATTCATGTGCAATACCGAGAGGAGTATGTACTTCTAATTCGGTGTAGTTCATGGTTTTGCTGATCTCGTAAGCCATGATCTGTGCTAGTCGCTCTAGGTTTTTTCTAAATCTCATGCCATCACTCTGGATAGATTCAGACCTCAATTGCGAAACAAAATGGTCGCTTATAGAATTGTTATTGGAGAGATTGTGGAGCATCAGATTTTGCTTTGGTGATCTCTGTAAATGTAATCAAAACAGTCCTTAAAAATCAATAATTCAAGAATATTGAAAACTGAATTTCATCTAATTGATAAATCGAGTATCTTGTAGATATGAAATACTTTATTTCACTGTGTGGTCTTCTATTTTGTTTTGCGCTTTCGGGCCAGGTGACGCTATTGCCAAAGCAAATGAGTACTGCGTATAAGGGAGTGGTGTATAAAAAAGAGTGGTCAGTAGACCTGCGAATGCATACAAATGGATGGGCGGTTGCTTTTAATTCTGCCACGATAAAGACTTACTATCAGACTAATTATTATCATTTTGAGTTTGGTAGAATCAAAGATCCTAGAGAGCGTAGACAAAATAAAAATATACCCTTTGCAGGGCCTGAAGGTCGTACCATCATACCAAGGTCTTTTACATTTGGAAAACAAAATTCAGTATATGTACTTCGTGGAGGTATAGGTCGTAAGAGATACTTATCAGAGAAAGCACAGAAAAAAGGAGTTGCGGTAGGCTACCATTACGAAGTAGGACCATCGATTGCTATTCTGAAACCCTATTTTCTAGAACTTTTTTATCCAAGTGCGGTAGGGAGTAATGAGATAGAGCTTAGGGTAGAAAAATATTCAGATAGCAATGCTGATGTTTTTACGGATCAAAATGACATTTTTGGAGGGGCCGGGTTTTTTCATGGAGTCACAGAAAGTACCTTCGTGCCTGGGCTACAAGCCAAAGGGGGACTGCATTTTGCCCTTGGTGCATTTGATCAGAAAGTAAGAGCACTTGAGGTAGGATGTATGGTAGATGTTTACGTCAAAAAAGTCCCTATCCTAGTGGAGACAGCCGAGGTAAGTAATAAGCCTTATTTTATCAATCTTTACTTAAATTTGCAATTCGGTAAACGAAGTATCAAGTAGTATGGTTTATCTAGTTGATAGTTGATAGTTGATAGTTGATAGTTTTTTACATACTTGTAACAGTTTATTTTTTTCAAATTTTATAAATACCTAAAGCCTTGTTAGATCTACCAGTAGTAAATGCCGCAGAGAAAAGAGCTAAAAAGCCCGACTGGCTTAGGGTAAAATTACCCATAGGTGAGGATTATAAACGTGTACGGCGATTAGTAGATGAGTATCAACTGCATACGATCTGCCAAAGCGGCAATTGCCCAAACATGGGTGAGTGTTGGGGGGCGGGTACAGCCACTTTCATGATTTTAGGGAATGTATGTACTCGTGGATGTTCGTTTTGTGCTGTGAAAACAGGTAGACCACCTGAGTATGATGAAGATGAGCCACGACGTGTAGCAGAAGCCATCAGATTGATGGAAGTCAAGCATGCCGTAATCACTTCTGTGAATAGAGATGAACTGAAAGACCGTGGAGCCGAGATATGGTACCAGACGGTCGTGCAGGTCAAAGAACAATCACCGACTACAACGATAGAAACGCTCATTCCTGATACGCGTAGCAATTGGGATGCGCTAGAGCGTATGATTAGTGGTGGTCAAGAGGTAGTATCTCATAACATGGAGACCGTGAGATCACTCTACAGAAAAGTAAGACCACAAGCCAAATACGATCGTAGCCTTGAGCAGATCAAAAGAATCAAAGACTTTGGCAAGCGTACCAAAACAGGTATCATGGTTGGACTCGGAGAGACTGATGATGAGGTTTTTCAAGTCATGGATGATCTTGTAGAGCATGGCTGTGATGTATTGACTATAGGTCAATATTTACAACCTACCAAAATGCACTTAGCCGTCGATTCATTTGTACATCCCGATAAGTTTGCAGAATACAAAGAAGTTGGTTTATCCAAAGGTCTAGATTTTGTAGAGAGCGGCCCTCTCGTGCGATCTAGCTATCATGCAGAGCGACATTTGTAGTGTGGTTATTATTTATTTAGAGCTTTGATAATTCTTTCTTCCTGTATCATGACTTCTCTCATGAAAAGAACATGAGGAAGTGCTGTTAGTTTCTTATTTTCTCTAAAAGCCAACAATAAGTTGTGTAATGTTTTGGCTGTAATCAAAGATGTGTTAAGCTCGTAGTCAAGATCCACATCTGATATAAAATCGTCAGTAAATTCTGGAGCTATAAGTAAAGATTTAATGACATGAAAGTTATTTTTTTCAGCAAGTTGTTTGTATGATTTCAGTTGTCGAGAAACACTACTAAATTTATTATAGCCTTTCTCCTTTATTGATTTACATTCAACTATAAACACCTCTTG
>JAHDGW010000240.1 GCA_020631635.1 Saprospiraceae bacterium | reverse complement strand
ATGATATGCAGTATGACTACTTTCATCTGATGAGTGTAGATTCTCCTTGTACAGTATCGCTACTACCATCTGATAAGGTGTAACGCAATGTCCATATGTAAGTGCCTTGAGGTGCTAACTCATTTCTAAAACTACCATCCCATCCATTGGCTTCATTATTGATATCTACCTCTCTAGACTGGTAGATCAATGCTCCAGAGATATCAAATATATTGAACTGATCAATACGAATTTCTGGACGCCCAAAAATGGTCAAATAATCATTATTCCCATCATTATTAGGGGTAAATGCAGTCGGTACTTCGATATCCACTTTTTTGGTAATGATCACCGAGACTCTATCGCTCGCGATACAACCATTTTCATCGATGATATCAAGCTGGATCGTAAGATTAGATTGGATATTATTTACACTAAATGTATCACAATCAACGCAACTGAGGTCTGCGTCTCCGATAATACTCCATTCGTAACTGACTGCGCCAAAAGCATTATTTATCGTAATAGGAGGACCATAGGAATCACCATATCTGACGAGTACTTCGCGAGATCCTATACTGAGTTGTATTTCATCATCTTGATCGACTTCAAATATTCCTGCAGAGGCTGGGCATCCATTGGCGTCTTTGACATATACTTGATAACTCCCTGTTGCAAGCCCCACAAGGTCGTTATTTCCAAAATACTCCAAACTATCTATACTATAAATATAAGGACTTGTACCACCGGTAGCTTCTACAATCAATCCACCGCCGCCGCCATTTTCGCAATCGGCATTATATGGTTCTACCATAAGGTGTATATCCTCTTGTGGTTCATCTAGAAATATCGAATCCCTAACTTGACAGCCGTTAGCATCAGTAATACTTAACTGATATATACCCGTGGGCAGTCCTTCTACTGCAATGGTGGTATCACCTGTGCTCCATCCAATATTATAGGGTGGTGATGCGCCTCCCACGAAAACACCCACCGTACCCGTATCATCTCCCTTACACCTTACGGATGCTGAACTCAAATTATAATTGAATGGGCTAGGTTGATCGATTATTTGGCTTAATGTACTCGTACATCCATTTTGATCAGTAATGGTGACCGTATAACTACCGACAAGTAGATCTGTCGCAATACTGCTATCTTGAAAGTTAGCTTGTGCATTCCACAGATAAGTATATGGTTCTATGCCACCCTCGCCGACTACCTCTATCTTGCCGTCGCGGCCATTATGACACGTGACCTGATCTACAGCTAGTATAGATGATCCTATCGGATCAGGATTCTGTAGAGTGAACATGGTGGAATTGGTACAGCCATTATCGTCAGTAATCGTTATGCTGTAGCTCGCTCCAGCAAATAATCCCTCAACAGTAGGCTCAAACTCTCCAGATAGGTTCCACTTGATACTAAGATCTTCTACAGGCACCAAAACATCACCTGATCTAGCACCATTAACCCTAGCACTTCCGTTGATATCATTATGACATAATACTTCATCTATGCTGAGGTCTATCACTAAAGAGTCACGTCTGATCAGCTCGATACTATCAGTAGTCATACATCCCTTAGCATCCGTTATACTGAAGGCGTAGTGACCAGCTTCAATGTCTTGTATGATGGAATCAGTAGTTCCTGTAGACCACTCATAGGTGTAGGGAGATGTACCACCTCCTCCTTCAATAGCCAGTTGTCCAAGCATCTCATGAAAGCAGATTGAGTTATCTGAAACGATATCATAAAATAACTTTTCAGGCTGAGTAATCGAAAAGGACTCTATAATTTGACAACCATCTTCACTGAAAACTTCAACATAATAATCACCTGCTTCAAGGGCTTGCGGGTCTGATATCGGCGACTGGTCATCGTTGATTTTATAATAATCAACACCTATAATCTCTGTATTACTCTGAATCTCAAGATCTACAGATCCATCATTACCGCCATAACAACTTGTTGCCTTACTTGATATCTCTACATTGATAAAAGTATCAAAACCAACATTCAATTGATCTACATAACGGCATCCATTTGCATCTTGAACTTCTAAACTGTAAATGCCACTACCTATATTTACTATCTCACTTCCTACATAGCTTATACCTTGCTCGTCAGCCCACGTTATGCTGTAAGGTGCTGACCCACCGCTGACGACGACCATAATTGCTCCATCCTGACTCTGGCTACAGCTTGTATTAATTACTTCAGACACAAGCTCGATGGCTTCCCCATCCTCTATCACCACTTCCACCTCATTGGCACATGCATTGGCATCTATAATTTCAATATTATATAATCCTGCTTCTAGATTTTCAAAAAATCCATCATTATTAGACATACCATTCAATGAAAATAAATAAGGGGATGCTCCCCCAACAAGCATAAGCTGCAATGAACCATCATTGTCTCCATTACAGACTGGGCTAGAAACTAAAACTTCTGAGATAACAGGAGGAACACAACCAGGAGTAGTACAACTAATACAACTTGTATCAGAAACGCAGATTCCATTGGTAGCTCTGAGGCATAATTCTACGGTAGTCCCCGAGGGTACATCTGACATAATATAGCCGTTAGTTATAATAGTTTGCCAATCACTATCGGCAACGCTGTATTCGGTCGTGGCATCTATAATCTCTGACCAATTAAATGACAGTGTTTCTTCTGATAACAATTGGCAAGATAATTCAGCTGGGGGTTCTGGCACTTCGTTTACAATTACACTGAGTGTTAAGGATTCTTGACAGCCATAGCTATCTTCGATCTGTATAGTTAGGTTCTCGGACTCTTCTGGAATATAAGCATATTCAATACAATCTACGCAGAGTTGACCTGATACTGATCCAATAATCTCCGTCTCTATCGCATATTCTTTACCGAATGATAATGACCATGACTCTAGCCTATTGATATCGTTCATCAGACCAAAAGGACTCAATGCTCCATCTATGGTAATGACCATTTGCCAAGTACCTATCTTATCCTGATCAGAAAAGTCATCCCAAGAACTCCAATCTCCATTGATTTCAAAAAATAAATCATCCTCATTGCCCTCTACCCCAATTGCTTGCGCAATCAGATTTTGATTCAATATATTTTGATTTAGAGAAGGTGTAAAACAGAGATGAGTAAGCGTATCTACATCAGGCCCAATAGGTGGTACTGTACCGTCATCAAAATCTACTGTGGACTCCATAATCAATGGTAATACTCTTCCTCTGGGATTGATCAAATAAAACGAGTATGCTTCAAAATCATTGGCTACAAAAATCATCGAATCAATACAAATACTCAGCAAATCATCTTCAGAAGGCACGATATCTGATGGCAATATTTCTATCGGAATCGAATAACTTGGATGTTCTAATTGCGGATTTAGTAAAACTTGCATATCGCCTAATATAGGACTAGCTTCAGACACAAATGTAGCATCCTTCGCTTGGGTCAAATCAATGTCCAATGCTATATCCATTTGCTCTCCTAGACATACTTGCTCATCTTCAAGGTCAAGTATATTAGCTAATGTATAATCTTGAATAGGTATCAAAATAGTATCGAGGGTACATTCATTTACAGTATATTCTAAAGCAATGTACTCTGTATTCTCGGAGATCTGGTCTTCAACTATCTCAATTGCTAACACGGCTTGCGTATCGCCTGCTATAATTTCAAGACTAGTATTGATGTTACCATAATCGTCATTGATGGTCGCCATATCTAGACCATCTAATTGATCAAGAATACGAAAATCAATCTCTAGATTGTCTGAAAGGGAATTGGGTATAGTAAATAATACATTCCCTGAACCACAGCCTTCAGTAAGCACCGAATTGGAGTGGGTAGTAACCAAAATAGCTGAAAGAGATTGGCTCGAAAAACTTGAAGCTTTCAAAAATACAGCACTGTCAAAATTAACATCAGTACCATCAGCAATGACTAATTTTATGGTGTATTCTGCGCAAGGGATAACAGCAATCTCAGCTTTCAATACGTCAGTATATCCATCTAAAGTAAAATTAGGACTTCCAGTATTATCATTGTATAGTTGACTAAAAGCTAAGGATTCATTGCTACCAGAACAATCTGTACTTGAAGAATTACCTACTACACCACCATTGATAGTGTTGATAGCTACAGGGTACTCATTGCCTGACCCATTGGTTACTTTAGCAATATTTAGAGCATTGTAATTACCGCCTTGAGGATTTGGCCCTGTGATAAAAAACCCAAAAACGTCGTTAAAACGAGAGCATACAAACTCCGGGTATTCTTCAGAGGCAAAGATGTATTCGAAACTTAAATTGTCACTCGAAGGAATAAATGTGATCTCATATCGAGCGATATCCTTCAATGAGCCCAAGGTAAGAGCCAGTAAGTCGTCATCATTGTAGAGTTCACCAGAGCTAGTTCCTCCAAAGTTATCTTCATCATTACTGCGAGCGAGGTCATCGACTTGTCCCGTTGACATTACCAGTCCTTGACGGAGTCCCAGCTGACTGAAACCTTTATCGAAATATCCAAGGGATTCATTTTGACCATCGTATACAACCTGTAGAACTTGAACACCCTCACCTAGCAATACTTGCTCTACCAATGATTTTTCAGTAAATGGAACATCATCCACTGATTTTATAATCAATTGAGCATTAATACTATGATGATGCACCAAAAAGGCACAGCATAATAAGCACAATTTATACAGGTATATTTTCAACTCAGGATGTAATTAGGCTACAATGTAACGTAATAATCCTTTTGGGAAAAATCATAATTACACTTTCACAGCCACAGGACTTTTTGAGATATATGTCAGGCCTAAAAATCTATATTTAGATATGATTCAAAAACAAATGTCAATGCCACATCATTATTACCATGAGAAGTTCCGCATGTTTGCTATTTAGACTATTTTCACATTCTTATTGATAGATTCAATTATACTATGAAACAATTCTTCAAGTTTTTCACAGCATCATGCCTAGGTTTATTCACAGCCATAGGAGTTATA
>JAHDGW010000239.1 GCA_020631635.1 Saprospiraceae bacterium | reverse complement strand
AAACTTACTCTTGAGTGATAGACGTATACTCCAGGATCAAGTTTCTCTCCTTTAAATTTTCCATCCCAGCCATTAAGAGATAGTAGATTGCCATTATCAACGCCATCTTCTGAATAAATAAGATTACCCCAACGGTCAAACACATTAAAAAATTCGACAGCTCGTACACCTTCTCCAAAGAAACCCGTGAAGTCATCATTGACACCATCCTGGTTTGGAGAAAAGGCGTTGGGGAAATATACAAGTCTCGTATCGTCTATTATGACTTGTATACTAGCGTTGTTGCTACATCCATTTTCGTCTATCACCGTGGCGGTAAGGTCGGTCGTCAGTGAGGGGAAAACAGTCACGGTGGAGCAATCTGCATTTTGGCACTCTATGATACTTTCTGGTGACCATAATATGGTATCTAGAGGTAATTGAGTATTGTAGTCTACAGTGACCGTAAGGCTGCTATCTCCTAATGCGACATCTACCGATGGCTGATCAAAACCTACGACTATTTCATCTGGTTGAGGTACGAAGAGTGAAGTCGACCAAAAACAAGCCGCTCCCGATGATGCATCAAATACTTTTATATCAAAAGTATCAGAAAACACCTCTACACAACTATCTATTGGGATATTGATACTACCATCACTTATGGTGAAACTATAAGGCCCGCCCTGTCCGCCAGAGGCACTTGCAATTCTTATGCAGGTTGTTCCACCAAAGCAATCTGGTAATTCTGGTGTTTCTACGACAGCCGTAATAGGTGGCGCGGAGGAAAGCGTATAAGATATAGTATCACTACATCCCAGATCATCACTAACAGTTACGGAATAAGTACCTACGCCCAAGTTACTAGCTAGATTATTATCGGATACGTTGGGGTCCCATGTATAGGTGTAACCAGTCTGATTACCACCGATGGCATTGATGGCTATCATGCCATCATTAGATGATGCGCAAGATATATCTGTAGTTAGGGTTGTATTGATTGATGCTACAAGACTGTCTGGCTGACCTAAAAAGATACTATCTAGTTTCATACAACCATTAGCGTCATTGATCATGATGTATTGAATACCTGCACTAAGATTACTATTGGTATTACCTATCGTATTATCGCTTTGCCAAGTATACGTGTAAGATCCAGCTCCTCCTTGGGCTTCTATAGTGGCACTGCCATCATCGGCACCTGCACAGCTGGGCTCGGTTATAGTCGTGATTGTTTGATCTAATGATAGCGGTGTGGCATTGGGGATGATTATCGTTTCGGATTCTGATGGGCAAGTAAGATCAGATACGGTGATTACTACTTCTCCTATGGGTAGATTGTCTAACAGAAATGGACTTGTCGATGTACCAGTACTTATGATAGAGCCATCTATAATGCTAGTAGCTGTAAAGCTGTAAAGAGGACCACCGCTTCCTCCGCTTGCTGACACTAGGGTACTACCTGTATTTTCATCGGTACATTCTGTAGCAAATATTTCATCTATATTGAGTATTACAGGTGGTTGTAGGCTCATGAGTACGATACACGTGTCGATGGAGCAATTGTTAGCGTCCGTTATCGTTACGCAGTATTCGTCTGCAGATAGAGCGGGTAATATAGGCAGTGTTGTATTATCCTCCCAGAGATATGTAAAGGGCGTCGGCCCGATTTGTGGAGTGATCTCTATTCTTCCGTTTGCGATATTGACACAATCGGGTTGTATAATATTGATATCAACTTCGAGCGATGGAGGTTCGATAAGATTGAATGTATCAATAGCTCTACAGTTTGCGCCAGGATCGGTTACAGTTACATAGTATTCCCCAGCGCCTACATTAGTTAAGTTGGGAGTAGTGGATAGTAAAATACCATCTTCATCTTCCCATGCATAATCAAATGGACCTCCTCCACTAAATACTGCGGCTTGTAAAACTGCGTCCTCACCTTCAAAGCAGGATACCGGGTTGACTACGATAATGGCTATATCGATCTGATCATCGTTACCGTCAGGTAGAAGTAAACTTGTATTGTCAGTACAGCCATTAGCATCAGTAACGGTGACATTATAGATGCCTCCCATAAGGTCACAAAGAGTATCGCCTACAAAAGCTCCGTCCCATGTATAAGCATATGGCTCAGTACCTCCTAGAGCAGAAACATAGATTTTCCCATCGTTACCAAGGCAGCTCGGGGGATCATTACTGATGCCTATCTGTAGTGCTTCTGGTTCCGTAATTTCTATACATTCTTCCACAGAACATCCACTTGTGATCATACCAGTATTAGGATCTAATATTCTTTCAGTAATCGTAATAAAATATTTACCAGGGGAGAGGCCGATAGGATTGAAATTTGAACTGGTATCAGGAATATTATTGACTGGATCTCCTCCTCCCACGACCATTTGGATAATATTACCATCTTCGTCAACTACTTCAGGAAAGGCAAAATCAGCATTACTATTTTCTAGCCAGGCTTTAAAGCTAGCATCATTTTCCCCGTTACATGAAATACTGTCTATTTCAATGGATAGGGTAGGGGAACCAATATCATCGATCCAAATGGAATCTATTAAAGTTGCACAACTAGGAGATGCAAAATCTTCTACTTGAAAGTAGAAGTAGCTATTTCCGGGAATATCAGTTGCCGTAAATTCTGTCCCAAGATTAAAACCATTATAAAAATATTCGCCATTAGCATTTGGAGTACCTCCACTGGCTTCCAGAAGTACAGATCCTCCGTCTTCACAATTGGCATCATCCAATAATGTAGCTGTGATTTTCAGAGTATCGATTTCTAGTGTAGCTGGTAAGATAAGATTACAACCATTTGCATCAGTAATGGTCAGCTCGTATTCTCCGGGCTCTTGGCGGTCTATTTCTGTGACATTAAACTCAAAGTTGGACCAGGCATAGGTATATGGCGGTGTACCGCCAGTTACGCTTGATTCATCGAGTGTAATGGTGCCACGATCAGGCCTATCTACACATAACGGATTCTCTATTATAAGAGGATCTGCACTTAGCACAGAAGTAGATAAGCCTATTACTATAGCCGCAGTAGTAGTACTACCTGTATCGTCTGTGACTAGTAAAGTCTGTGTTCCGGGTGGTATATTATTGATAAATACTTGTTCTCCATTGCTGGTTCCAGTCTGTCCATTTATTTCCCAATTATAGGGCGGAGTTCCACCGCATGCTGTAAAATTAGCACTCCCGTTTGGGCCATTGTCAGGACTATCACACCATCCTGCCTGTATACTTAGATCATCGCATAGTATGTTTATGGTGCATGTCTCTAGCGTCCAATCAAGATTACAAGAGGAATTTTCACCGATAGGGGTAGTAGAGATTTCAGGTTCATCTAACTGAGTAAGATTATCTGTAAAGGTTATCAATGTACTTGAGCCAGGATCACCTATCACATTAAAACATGTACGCAATAAAAGCGTACCGTCAGCAAGAGTAACGGCATTTGCGGTAGCTGGGTCAAGAGTACTTATGATGACTCCAAGATTTCCTTGGTCGGCTAATATTGCATTGATACCATCTACACCAGCATTGAAAGCATTTCCTAATGGAGGTAAAATGGTGGACATGATTGGATTAGGAATATATTCTAGTACGTAAGGATTCCAGCTTTGTGTAAATTGAAAAATTTCTACGGGATTCCAGTTATTTACAAAAAGATCAACGCATACTTCATCTCCTTGAAATACATTGTTAGGGCAATTATATGATAGTTCTACCGTAAAGGTTGATCCATATTCTTCTTCACAATTTCCAAACCCAAATAAATCTTGTGAGATTAGTTGGTCACTTACCAAAAACGCTACAATGATTATAAATACTCTAATGTTCATGTACATGATTTCGATCACTGATTATTCATCTGAAAATCAGCAGCAAAAATATATAATATTACTATTATGTCTTGTTTTATTCAAGACTAAAATACTCATTGGAAATAAAGGAATACAACTCAAAACGGATCAGTAATTTATATATTGTTTATACTATAGACTACTGCGATAAGAACGTTGCGTAAAGATGAGCTTATTTAGTAAAATAATAGGAACAAAATCTAAAGAAATTTTCCTTTCACCATTGCTTTCCATATGTGATTACTACCGTAAGCGTAAGGGATGAAGTCTAGGCTTTTTATTTTGTTCGTAATGATAATATTAGCCATCTTCCCCTTTGTTATGCTCCCAAATTTATCTGCTTCTTCCAATGCATAAGCACCATTTATGGTGGCGGCATTAAATGCTTCTCGTGGTAACATCTTCATTTTGGTGCAGGCAAGCGATAAAAGCAATGCCATATTACCCGATGGTGTTGATCCTGGGTTATAATCCGTTGCTATACATACGCCTAATCCAGCATCAATCATTTTACGTGCAGGAGCATATGGAATATTTAAAAAATAGGAGGTCCCGGGGAGTAGGGTAGGGATAGTATTGCTAGATAGCAGCGCTTCAATTTCTGCATCACTTGTACATTCTAGATGATCTACAGAAATTGCATTGTGCTTAATACCTACTTGTACTCCGCCGGTGATACCGAGTTCATTAGCATGTATTTTAGCTTTTAGTCCGTACTTAGTTGCTACGGTAAGTATGATATCGGTTTCTTCTACAGTATAAAATCCTTTATCACAGAAGACATCACAGTATTGGGCAAGACCTTGATCAGCAACATAAGGAATCATTTTTTCCGTGAGAAGTGTTATATATTCTTGTCTATTGGATTGAAATTCTTTTGGTATGGCATGGGCTCCCAAAAAGGTGCTTTTGATATCTATGGGGTAGTTTTCTTTCAGCTTTTTTATGACTTTAAGCATCTTGACCTCACTATCAAAGTTAAGGCCATATCCACTTTTTATTTCAATTAGACCTGTACCCATCGACATCACTTCTTCTAATCTACTGGCGGCGGATATGTATAAATCTTCCAATGATGTGGCTTGTAATTTGCGAGCACTATTGAGTATACCTCCTCCTGAGTTTGCTATTTCTTCATATGATTTACCTATTTCTTGAACAAACTTATTCTTTAGGATCAT
>JAHDGW010000238.1 GCA_020631635.1 Saprospiraceae bacterium | reverse complement strand
GTGACATTTACTATGAAAGAAAATCACTCAAAGATCTATTTGCCACCATGAAACAAGAGTCATGGACGGCGACTTATATAGAGCAATCCATCAATAAATATCTTCAAGACCAATTGGATAGTGGGGCATACGATTACAAAAGAAAATATACCAATAAAAAAACTGGAGAGGTCTTTATGAAAGGAGATCTCAATGCCAAAAAGTATGATGCCGATGTCAAAAAATATGAAAAACTCAAGGCAGCCAGTAAAGAACTCAAAAACTATAAACGCAAGCTCGAAGAACGTCAAAGGTTTGATTATAATGATATGATCACTTGGGTCAATGGCGCATTTGCCGAGCATGATGACCTACTAGCAAGATATCAGGAGCAATATCAATACATCCTAGTAGATGAGTATCAAGATACCAATGGATCTCAAAATGAATTGATTTTTCATCTTGCAGACTATTGGGAAGAGCCCAATCTCTTTGTAGTGGGTGACGATGATCAGGCGATATATCGTTTTCAAGGGGCTAATATGTCCAATCTACTGGAGTATCGTGAGAAATATAATCCTACCGAAATTATACTCGGCGATAACTATCGCTCTTCGCAAAAAGTGCTCGATGATAGTATGACACTGATCAATCATAATGTGAATCGCTTGAGTATCAAAGAGCTACTAGAGCAACGCCAAGATCGATCCAAGCAAGTGCTACCGAAAATCATAGAATATCACAACGACATACACGAGTGCAAGCATATCGCGGACGAGATTATCAACATACACCGCAGTGGCGTTTCTCTAAAAGAGATTGCAGTGATCGGTCGTAAACATGCCAACTTCGCTGACCTTATCAAATATCTTGAGCTCCAAGGTGTTGCTGTCAAAGCCAAAAGACCAGTAAATGTACTCAAGCTTCCAGAGATGAAGCGACTATGTATATTGCTCAATTACCTCAAGGATGAGCTCATAAAACCACACTCTGCACAGCAAGAGTTATTTCAGATTATGCACTTCGAGTACTTTGGTATTCACCCGCTGGATATTGCTAAGCTTAGTATATTTTGCGCTACTAAAAATGAAGATGGTTTCTATGAGCACAAGTGGAGAGAGGTTATCAATAATGAGAAAACTCTAGCCAAAATAGACTTAAAAAGTCCAGCTAAAATTCTTGAATTTTCAGACCTAGTAGAACGCTGGGTTGCTGCATGGGTCAACTCTACTCCACAAGTACTATTTGAGCAGATACTGACCTATGGCAACGTCATCGATACGATTATGGCTTCTGAAGATAGGAGCTCTAGACTGCAAGCGCTGAATACCTTTTTTGATTTCATAAAATCAGAAACCGCTCGCAGTAGATCTGTCACGATGACACAAGTACTGGATATGCTGAATGAGATGGAAGATAATGGATTGCCGCTCAATTATAACAGCATTACCTATGCCGAAGACGGTGTCAATTTTTTGACCGCACATGGATGTAAAGGACTCGAGTTTGAGTATGTATTCATGATCAGATGTGATGAAAAAAACTGGGATAGCGGTCGCCGACGAGGAAGTTACTCATTTCCATCAACACTCACATCATCGGCATCACAAACAGAAATAGAGGATGATCGTAGACTCTTTTACGTAGCCATGACTAGGGCTAAAAATTATCTGCAGATTTCATATCCCAAGCACATATCAGAAGATAAAGAACTCAATGCTTGCAGGTTTATCCATGAAATAGCCGATGAAAAACGGATCAAGCCACTTGCTATAGACGACCTCAAAATATTGGAATACCAGTCTACTCTTCTCCGTGATCATCAAGGAAAGATAGAACTCCTAGACCATAACTTGATCGACCAGCAATTGGAGAAATTTTCGATGAGTGTGACGAACCTCAATAAATACATTCGGTGCCCGCTGACTTTTTACTTTGAGACAATACTCCGTGTACCCATGGCTCGTAATGCCAATATGGGATTTGGTAGCGCTATCCATTATGCCCTCGAGCGATTATTCATAAAAATGGGTCAAGAGGGAGTCAGTGCCGTCAATAAGGAATTTCTCAATGAAGCATTTAAAAAAGGAATGGATCAGTATCACTCCCATTTTACCACCGACGAATTTGATCGGTTACTGACCTACGGTGGACAGACCCTTGATGGTTACTATGATACATACCAGAGTGAGTGGTCAGATGACATCAAATATCATCTCGAATATCCCATCAAAGATGTAGAGTATAAAGGAATACCGATCAACGGTAAGATCGATAAAGTAGAATTGATCAAAGATCAAGCGAAGGTCGTAGATTTTAAGACCGGGCAGTACAAAAGTGAATCCATGAAACCCGTTCTTGGAGACGACGATCCAGGTGGTGACTATTGGAGACAACTTGTATTTTACAAAATGCTAGTAGACAGTGACCCTAGGATGAGCTGGATCTATGCATCTGGAACCATGGATTTTATTGAGAGAAATAAAAAAACGGACGAATACGTCAGAAAGACCCTAGACATTGGCTCGCTAGATGTAGATCTCGTTTATGATCAACTCAAGAGTAGCTATGATAAAATCATGAATCATGAGTTTGAAAATGGCTGTGATGATGAACGATGCAAGTGGTGCAATTTTGTTAAAAATAACTTTAAGATAGATCCTGAATTGGAGTCTTATGTGGATGAGGTGGAGTAATGATTTCTACTTAATATTATGAGTGAAATAGCTATATATCAAGATTCTAATAATCAAATTGAACTTAGTGTTCAGCTCGAGGGAGAAACAGTTTGGTTAACGCAAGCACAAATGGTTACACTCTTTAAATCAAGTAAAGCCAATATTAGTGAACATATTACAAATGTTCTGAGCTCTAATGAATTGGACAAGGAATCAACTGTTCGGAAATTCCGAATAGCTCGTAAAGAGGGTAAAAGAAGTGTTACAAGAAACTTGACTCATTATAATCTAGATATGATTATATCTGTAGGATATAGAGTCAACTCGTCCTCAGGAATACTGTTTCGAAAATGGGCCACCTCCAAACTGAAAGAGCTTCTTGTCCAAGGTTACGTAATAAATGAAAAAAGGCTTGCTCAAAAAGAACAAGAAGTAAAAGTTTTAAAATCTGGTATACAGATAATAGGAAGGGCTTTAGCACAAAAAGCCGAAGAGGAAGATTATCAATGGTTGGATACATTTGCAAAAGGATTAAGACTGCTGGATGATTATGACCATGAATCTTTGGATAAATCAGGAATCAGCAAGCAAAGAACCAACTATCCGACTATTGATGACTACTACAAAATGGTAGAAACCATGAAAGCAAATTTTGATTCTGATATTTTTGCCAAAGAAAAAGATCAAAATTTTCAAAGCTCCGTTACTCAAATTTCAAAAGGTCTGGGCAAACACGACTTCTATCCTACCATAGAAGAAAAAGCTGCCATGCTCTTGTACCTTATCACAAAAAATCATTCATTTGTAGATGGTAATAAGAGGATCGCTGCTGCTTGTTTTATACTATTCCTAAAATCCAATGACCTCCTTTACACAACCGATGAATTACCGATCATAAGCAATGAAGCTTTAGCCGCTATGACCTTATACATAGCTAGTAGTAAACCTGAAGAAATGGAAACCGTAAAAAGACTCATCGTAAGCGTTCTCAATAGAAACCAAAAATAATAATCGTCATGGATCAGAGCATACTACATAAAGCTTATGATGCAGAGCAATTCCGCCTATTTGGTCATCAGCTCATTGATATGCTGGCAGACCATTTGGTGAACATGGAGGAAGCTGCGAAATGCAACCACTGGACTGAACCCAATGAAGAGTATCAGTTTTGGGATGCTTTTGCTCAAGAAAAGCATGATGCTATCACTACCATGAAAACTATCTTGGATCGTTCTATACACATCCATCACCCCAGATATATCGGTCATCAAGTAGTACCCACAGCACCGATCATAGCACTATCCAGTATGCTCTCTGCCCTACTCAATAATGGTATGGCTGTGTATGAGATGGGCGCAGCATCCTCTGCCATAGAACGCTATGTAGTACAGCATATGTGCAAAAAGATAGGATATGATAATGGCGACGGTTACTTAACCTCTGGTGGTACTCTAGGCAATCTTACCGCCCTGCTTTGCGCAAGACAAATGAAAGTCGGTCAAGATAGTTGGAGTAAAGGGTCATCTACACAATTGGGGATCATGGTGTCTGAAGAAGCGCATTATTGTGTAGATCGTGCCGCTAAAATCATGGGCCTAGGATCACAAGGAGTGATTAAGATACCCGTAGATAATCAATATCGCATGCGAACAGATCTTCTCGGAGAATACTATCTGCAAGCACAAAAATCAGGAATACAAATCTTTGCCATCGTTGCGTCTGCACCTTCTACCTCTACAGGAAAGTACGATGACTTATCCAAGATTGCAGTGTTTAGTCAAGACAATAATCTTTGGCTGCATGTAGATGGTGCTCATGGTGGTGCAGCGGTATATTCTGATAAATATAAACACTACCTGAATGGAATTGAACAAGCTGACTCCGTCATCATAGATGCGCATAAGATGCTTTTAAATCCTGCACTGAGTACCTTTGTATGTTTCAAAAATGAAAACCATAGCTACCAAACATTTAACCAAAAAGCACAATACCTCTGGTCTCAAGATGAACAACCTGAGTGGTACAACTACGGTAAACGAACCTTTGAATGTACCAAGCGAATGATGAGTATCCACTACTATCTATTGCTGCAAGTCTATGGTGAAAAACTATTTTCGGAGTTTGTTACTCGTCAGTATGATCTGGGGCATGCCTTTGCCGATTTGATTACAGAACAATCAGATTTTGAATTGGCCTGCTCGGTAGATTCTAATATCGTCTGCTTACGGTATAGACCTGATGATATACCATTAAACGATATAAACAAACTCAATGATCAGATACGACAAATTCTGCTTGAGGAAGGCGAATATTATATTGTAAAAACACAGCTTCGCGGTGCTAGCTACCTACGCGTAAGCATTATGAATCCGCAGACTACGATGGCGCATTTATTAGATCTACTTGCGCT
>JAHDGW010000237.1 GCA_020631635.1 Saprospiraceae bacterium | reverse complement strand
CTGAGCTATCATCAAGCGTATTGGAACCAACACCCCACCCTAAGGCATCCTCATTATAGACGTCCGCAAAACGAATGTTGTCATACGATAATATAAGATAGGAACTTTTATCCAATTGAGTAGATGCCGGAATCGTATAGCTTATCATACTTGACGTCAAACTGACGGCAGAAAGATCTAATAACTTATCTGAGGTATTGAAAATTTCTATGTATTCAATAGAGTCTGTAGCATTTGGATCATCAAATAATATCTCAGTAATCACAATATCTCCAGCTACCGGAGCTTCTGGCATTATTGGATCACAAAGATCTGATGCAGCCGCTCCTCCAGGCGTACCTTTTACTGCCATACCATTGACCATGGCTCCGATATCAGTATTAGATGCTCTCCAGTTGAGTCCATCATTGTTATCACCTTGGAGGTCACATAGCTCAATAGAAGCTCCCGCTCCATTAGTACCGTCCGCAAATGCTGGCCATGTTCCCGAAGTCCATTACTCAAGCTTCCATCATCCCATTGAGTACAGACGACGCCTAAGTCTGTCATCATTGCACCTGCATTTTTGCACAATAGTAAATAACTACCAGCCGCAATGGATTCTGATGTGAAATCGTGCTCTACGCCCTCTCCGAAAGTAAAACCATTGAGCAATACCTCTTGATTAGTAGCATTATAAAGTTCAATATACTCCAGTGAATCTGCTCCCGACTCAGGAGGGTTGTACATGATCTCAGAGATCACGATCTGTGAATGACTAACAAAAGTCACTAATGCAAAGGAAATGAGAAGTGTAAGTTTTTTTATCATCGTTCAAGTTTTTTGAAAATATACTACAAAAAAAGGGCAATCAGATGATTGCCCTTTTCAAATTATCGTTAAATATGATATTCCTTAGTATGAATACTTAACTGATAGATTCCATGTTCTTCCGTTTCCGTTTAAGAAACCGAAAGGATCGGTCTGATTTAAGAAATCAGCATCAAGTAAGTTTTTAATATTACCCGTTATGTTAATGATTCTACCGTTAAGATCAATATTATAAGAAGCTCCTAGATCGAATAGATTATAAGAATCAAGAGTTCCAAAATCCTCAGTCAAAAACTGATCATCACTATCAAAGTTAATGTTATTGATATAGATGTTATCATAAAAGTTGTAATCCAAGAATACTGATAATGCATCGAATGCTCTATAATCAAGACCTACACCGAATGATGTCTGTGGTGCATTAGGTACATGAACTCCTTTGTTATCTAAACCACTTACATTAGATATCTCGACTCCCGTATCATCATTGAAATTTTGAACAGACTCTACACCATCAAATACCCAGTCACCGAAAGAAGCAAAAGCCTTCACAGTGAAGTCTTGGATTCTATACTTAGCATCAAGCTCTAGCCCCGAGTGTACCTGTGCAATACCTCTCTGTACTTGTCTCTGAGCGAAATCATCAGACTCATCTTCAGCAGTTCCATTATCATTATTGAATACAGCCACGTTAGTTCTGTTGGCCCATGATGTTGTATATACATTTACGTTTGCCTCGAAATTAGATTGAGTGTATTTATACCCTGCCTCTAGACCGATGACTTCTTCATTAGAAACTCCTTCTCCGTTACCTGCTGTTAGCAGCTCATTAGAATATCTAATGTTACTAAAAATATTATCTAAGAATGGCTGACGTGAATAGAAACCAGCGTTAGCAAAAACTACATTATTATCATTGACGCTATAAGATGCTCCAGCCTTTACATTATATCCAACTTTAGATACTTTCTCTGATTTACCTTGATCTGCCCATCTTCCTTCTCTTTGGTAAGACTGATTAGACACTGCTCCTTGTGCAAAAACAGAAAATGCATCATCAGAATATTCTAACTGAGAAAATAATCCTTGATAATTAATCTGCTCTGAGTAGTCGTATGCAATTCTTTGATCTTCACTAGCAAAGTTGAATAATGCTGTCCATGGATCTGGATTAAAGACCTCTGACTGTACCGCATCTCCTGATCGAGTAGCATGTCTAAAGTTATCATTCCAACCATCAAGTCCTAATAAATTAGCAAACTGACGGAAGTGATCTCCAGTATAGAATCTAAAATCAGCACCTACACTCCAGTTGATTTTATCAGTAAGGTTAGTTTCAAAATTAGTTACGTTACCGTACCATTGGTGATTATTCATAGATGCTCTCAATGCATAATTACCAGAGAATGATCCTAATCCATCATCATCCATTCTGTTATTGGCATCTATGGCATCGAAGTCTACTTGTCCATCAGCAGTTCTCACTCTATTGGCCGAGCTACCGAAGGGACCAGTACCTCCACCTCTACCGAAAGATGCATAGAGTACAGACGCTAATTTAGATTTTTCGCTTAGATCGTAATCCCAACTTAAATTAATCACTGGCTTGTGGTAAAAGTTTCTTCTTTCTGACTCCCATTCACCTTCATACTCACCCCAATGTTGATTAAATTTAGGAGTCTCTTCGAGGGTCTCTCTGCTTTGCGACCATCTCTGTCCATGCCATTGTGGTGCACCAGTAACTAAGAAATTGAATGTATGCTTTTCACTAGGCTTATATCCGAGTGATAAAAAGTAATTCTGTCCTTGACCTCTTGTACCTTCAGCCCACTTGTTATCAGCTTGCCAATGATCAAGTAACATGGTGAATGCCCATTTGCCTTGTAGTCCAGTACTATATGAAGCTGTAGCCTTTAGATAACCATCGTTACCCACCATAATTCTACCGTAACCTCCTTGAGCATTATCGATAGTTTTGGTTACGATATTGATAGTACCTCCAACAGAAGAAATAGCCAACTTAGAAGAACCTAGTCCTCTCTGTATCTGTACAGCTGAAGCTACATCAGACATTCCTGACCAGTTGGACCAGTACATTCTTCCATCTTCCATTCCATTAATAGGTTGTCCATTAAGAAGGAATGCCGTATTAATTTGATTGAAACCTCTTGTAAACATCTGAGAATCACCAAATCCTGTTTGATTTGAAACATAAATAGAAGGTGTATTCTTCATCACCTCTGGAAACTCTACATTCCCTACAGACTTAGTTTGAATTTCTCTAAGCCCTATTGTCGATACAGCTACTGGAGTACGTCTATCTTGTACGATATCCATAACACCTGTTACTACGATCTCATCTAAGCCAATACCATCGGTACTTAACATAATGGAACCTAGATCAGAGGTACCATTGGCAACCACAGAAATACTTTTTTCCATAGTACGGTATCCGACGTACGAAACTTCCATAGTATGATCGCCTGCTGGAAGATTGTCTAACCTAAACATACCATCGACATCAGTAATAGTACCGATAGATGTTCCTTTAATCATAACGGAAGCACCAATAAGTGACTCTCCGCCATCCATAACTTTACCTTTGACCGCTCCCTGACTATAAATAGCCAAAGCAAGCAGTGAGAATACGAAAGTGTAAATAGTTTTTTTCATTGCAAGATTGATTTAAACAATAGTTTTAATGCTTTAATATTGCAAAGATACACTCATAGGCGACATATGTGAATTTTTAATATAAATGTAATCCACATTTATCCTTAATTGATTGTTAACAACTTTGAGTAATAATTAACCTTAACTTAACAATGCTTCTTGCTTCATCTGGTAAGCTTCAGCGCCTAGATAAGAATCAATAATATAATGAGCCAAATAAATGATTGGCGTTAAGCCTATAGCAACGATAAACTTAAATACATAATTGACTAGACCTATGGCCACAACACGAGTCAAATCCCATTCTGCACCGATGTAGAATGCCACTATCAATACGACAAAACTATCGACAAATTGACTCACTAAAGTGCTTCCAGTTGCTCTCAACCATATTTTTGACTCTCCAGTTGCTCGTTTTATTTTTTGAAAAACCAAGACATCTAAAAACTGACCAACGAGAAAAGCAATTAAGGAACCTATAATAATCCAACCACCTTGACCCATCACTTTTGCGAATGCTAATTGCATATCTCGGACTTGTCCAGCTGCAATCCCTCCCAATAATCCACTTTCATATTGCCACCACTCATTTGGTGGTAGTTGGATTGCTAAATAGAGAATGAAAAAAGCAAATAGTATCAATGCGACTGCGCCATAGCTCAAAAAACGTACACCTCTCTTGCCATAATACTCATTGACAATATCAGTCATCACAAAAACGACGGGCCAGAGTAAAACACCCGCAGTCAAATCAAACCCTAAACCAGTAACACCGAATAGAGTCCAGTCCATAGATGCGATACCCAAGACTTGCTCCAAGGAAAATATTTTTATACCAATAAATTCAGCAACTAAGGCATTAGTAATAAAGAAGCCACCAAGAATTAAAAATAGCCTGGTGGGTTTATCTTGAAGAAAGTTATTTTCGCTCACGATTAGCATTTATCTTTGTTAAGATATGAAACTTGATTGCAAAGTCTATGTTTCGCTACATAGACAATAAAATAGTATATGACTAAGATTCCCATCAATATAAAGACAGGTGAAGTAGATCAGATAGATGACAATATCATAGTAGGTATAGACCTAGGGACTACCAACAGTCTAGTTGCCTATACACAAAACGGAATTACGAAGGTAGTCTCCGACAGTTGTGGCAATTCTAAGTTAGTGCCTTCGATCATTTACTTTGATACAGATGGTGATATCGTCGTGGGAGAAGAAGCAAAATCCAAAAGAGTCAGCCAAGCTGATCGTACTATATATTCTGCAAAACGCCTTCTAGGAAAGTCATTCAAAGACTTAAAAGCATATCAAGGCAAACTAGCATATAATATCATAGATAACGAAGACGAACTCGTCAAAGTAGAAATAGATGGTCAATATTATAGTCCTATACGCTTGAGCGCTGAGATTCTAAAAGCCCTGAAATCTAGAGTGGAGGACTATCTCAAAACAGACGTAAGTAGAGCTGTAATCACCGTGCCCGCTTACTTTAACGATAGTCAAAGGCAAGCTACTAGAGATGCGGGAAAATTAGCTGGCCTTGATGTATTGCGTATCGTCAATGAGCCTACGGCAGCAGCATTGGCATATGGTTTAGGTCTTA
>JAHDGW010000236.1 GCA_020631635.1 Saprospiraceae bacterium | reverse complement strand
TCCTATCTGATCATCAACAATACTTAGCTGTTCTTTGATCGGAAATAGACGAAGCATGGTTTTTACAAAGTTTTTCCCAAAAGGGCTGTATACCCATGAGGTCCTGATAATCATATAGGTACACCCAGATTGAGTAATCGCTTGTTCACCAGCAAGTTTAGATTTTGCATATACACCTTTAGCATTGGTTTTATCTTGCTCTAGGATAGGGGAGTTGGCTTCGCTATGATAAACATAGTCGCTGGAGTAATGCACCAGTTTTATACGTTGAGCTCGGCAATATTCAGCTAGAGCGGCCACTGATGTGGCATTGATCATGGTACATAATGCTTCTTCCTCCTCTGCGAGATCTACCTGAGTATACGCAGCACAGTTGATAATGACATCAGCTTTGAAAGCTATTGCCTCTAATTGACCAGCAATATTTTTGGTGAAATCAAGCTCTTCTCGATTGGCAAAATAAAGATTGTGCTTACGATGGTCAATATTTTGAAATGTCTGTCCGAGTTGTCCCGTACTCCCTAGTATCAATATGCTAAGAGAATCTAAAGTCATTGAATTAGCTTATTCGATGTTTCCCAAAGTTTGGCAATTGACTATCTTTTATAGACAGTTTGAGCTTGGACGTTTCTATATCATCGATGCCTATAGTCTGTATATGGATGCCTCCTTCATGAGTTGGACTATAAAAATTATCGCATTTATAGTTGAAAATAGTCTCGTCTTCTTTGACTAAATAACCATGCGCAAATCCCCGAGGCACAAGGAGTTGTAGCTTATTGCTTGCGCTTAGCTCTACGTGATAATGTTGACCGTAGGTGGCAGAGTTAGGCCTGATATCTACAACAATATCAATGACAGATCCCTGCGATACTCTCACTAACTTTGCCTGTGCATATTCACCAACTTGATAGTGCAATCCTCGAAAAACCCCTCTCTGGCTCATGGCTTCATTATCTTGCACCCACGTATAGTTCAGCCCCATATTTTTGAAAGTCATTTCATTAAAGGATTCAAAAAAGTATCCACGATCATCCTCAAATATTCGAGGTTTGATGACCCATAGATCTTGTATTCCGGTATCAATTAACTCCACAAGATTATTTTTCTCTAAAAAATATATTGATCGGTACTCCCGTAAGATTGAAATTTTCTCTCAACTGGTTTTCGAGGTAGTTTTTGTAAGAAGGTTTGATATGTTTTGGATGGTTGCAGTAAAATGCAAAACTTGGATAATAGACAGGTAGTTGAGTAACATATTTGATATTGATAAAACGACCTCTGTGAGATGGAGGTGGTACTCGTTCTATGACCTGTTGCATAACATCATTGAGCTTAGAAGTAGGTATTCGTTGCTTTCTGTTATTGAATACTTCTATACCTAGATCTATTGCTTTGAAAATCCTCTGCTTCTCCAATACAGAGATAAAGAGAATAGGTACATCTGTAAAAGGCGCTAATTTACGCTTAAGTTTTTCTTCAAAATCTCTAGCGGTATTGGTCTCTTTATTCATAAGATCCCATTTATTGACCAATACGACAAGCCCTTTTTTACGATTGATGATCATATCGATGATATGCATATCTTGAGCCTCTATACCCATTTTGGCATCAATCATCAGGAAGCAAACATCCGCCTCTTCTATTGCCCTTATTGCTCTTAGTACCGAGTAAAACTCTAGATCTTCATGTACTTTTGCTTTCTTTCGTATACCTGCGGTATCGATTAAAGTAAATTCTTTACCAAACTTATTGTAATTGCTATGTATGGAATCTCTAGTTGTTCCAGCAATATCGGTCACGATATTGCGCTCTTCCCCTAAAAAAGCGTTGGTCAAAGAAGATTTTCCAACATTCGGTTGACCTACGATGGCAAATTTTGGTAAATCACTAGGTTCTTCGGCCGGCTTTTCTGGCAATAATTCCACTACCATATCCATCAATTCGCCTGATCCACTACCTGATATACTGGATACGAAAACTGTATTTTCAAATCCAAGACTCCAGAACTCATTCGCCATCATTTGACGATTGCCGTTGTCCACTTTATTTACCGCAAGGACGACTTCTTTATTAGACTTTCGTAACATTCGAGCAATCTCCTCATCCAAGTCAGTGATGCCTGTACTTACATCTGTCATGAAGACTATCACAGTAGCTTCATCCATCGCAATCTGTACTTGACGCCTGATTTCTGCTTCAAATATATCATCACTGCCGTGTACAAATCCTCCTGTATCTACAACATTGAATGTACGACCATTCCAATCGGAAATTCCATATATACGATCTCGAGTCACTCCACTGATATTATCAATGATGGCTTGGCGCTCTCCGATGAGTCGATTGTATAAGGTTGACTTTCCTACGTTTGGTCTACCTACTATGGCTACAAGATTTGACATGTTTTCTTTTTATGTTTAAAAAAACGCTGATTGACTTAAGATTGATATCCAAAGTTTTTAAGCATTTTTTCGTTGTCCCTCCAGTTGTCACGGACTTTCACGTGCAAAGCTAGGAATACTTTTTTGGCAAAGAACTTTTCGAGACCCTTTCGAGCTTCTGTACCGAGCCTTTTTATGGCTATACCACCTTTTCCGATGATAATTGACTTTTGAGTTTTACGAGATACATAGATATTACCTTCTATCACCAACATCGGTTGTCCGTCTTTTTTCTTGTTTTTGAAAGTCTCGATTACCACTTCGCAAGAGTAGGGTATCTCTTGCTGGTATTGCTCTAAGATCTGTTCTCTAACGATCTCAGATGCAAAAAACCGCTCTGGTTTATCCGAGAGTTGCTCTTTGTCATAATAAGCAGGACCCTCTGGCATATGCTCTTTGATAGCTTGAAATAGTCCCTCTACACCAAAGTTTTCAAGTGCCGAGATGGCAAAAATTTTATCAAATTGTACGATCTCACTCCATTGATTTAATCTTTTCTGGATTTTTACTTGATCCGAGATATCAATCTTATTGAACACTAAAAATTTAGGACACTTCAGTTTATTGAGCTCTTTGATGACTTTTTCTTCACCTGTATAATGATCATGAATTTCTGTCATGAAAATCATGACGTCGGCATCCTCAAAAGAAGAGAGTGCAAAGGCATTCATATTCTTGTGCATCTTATAACTGGGATCTTCGATTACCCCTGGTGTATCCGAAAATACAATCTGATGCTCTTCATCATTATATATGGCTAGTATACGGTGTCTTGTGGTTTGAGGTTTATTGGTGATGATGGATAATCGCTCACCAAGCATTGCATTAAGTAGGGTAGACTTTCCTACGTTAGGATGCCCTATGATATTTACAAATCCTGATTTATGACTCAATACAATGCTTTTTGATGGTTATGTATACGGTGTTCTACTTCTCTGATCAGTATTTCTGGTTTTAGTTTTTGCCAAAAAAACTCATTGTAGACCTCTCCGAGTTGAATATAATATTGAATATTGGCACTTAGCATTTCCTGCTCGATATGATCACGTACATTGATAAAACTGACCCAACCAAACTCTTCACTTACTTCTTCATGCCATTCTTCATAGTATGCATCATCTGAGGCGTGGAAGCTCATCACATGATCGCATAGTATCACAAATTTAGAGATATCTTCCTTAATTAAGACATCGATAAGGTTTCGTTTGAGTAGCATGATATCATTATGTAGGCAATCATTCCACTCTCCTATTAGTTGAATGATCGCATAGCCCTCTAAGTAGTCAGCATAGATCAATTTTACATACAAGGTCTCAGAGCCGATGCTATCCCATTGCGGATGTACATAGTAGTTGTAGACCTTTTTGCTAAAGCTAAATTCACTGTAAGATTCCCCATAAAATGGAGTATTCTGATCTTCAGAGGCTATATATTTTTCTCGCCATCGGAAATGTGGTTCGATATCATGCATCTACGGAAGTAAATTTTTGTTATATATGCAAAGGCAGTATTACCCTAATAAGTTCACAAAACTATTGAATCATCAAAGGACCATATGTATCACAGGCCCAGAATCTTGTGGAAAAACGACTTTAGCCCATGCTTTATCTATTCGTCTAGAGGCAACGATGGTTCCAGAGATTGCCAGAGAATATGTGGAATCATTGGATAGACCTTATCATCAACAAGATCTTGATGCCATTGCTTTATTATCTTCAAATGCCTATCAACAGGATTTTACAAGTCGGATACGTATTGTTGACTGTGATTTTCTTACGTTGAAAATTTGGTCAGAAGAAGTTTATGGTCATTGTAGTAATCTAATTTTAGAAAGCTACGAAAACTTTAAACCAGACTTATACCTCTTGATGTACCCCGATTTGCCATGGGAACCAGATCCATTACGTGAGAATGAATTTGATCGTGAACGACTATTTGATGTATATAAGAAGGAGTTAGAAAAATCAAATAGAGTATTTCAAATAGTGAGAGGAGTAGAAGATCAAAGATATCATCAAGCCGAGTCGGCAATATCTGATTTATGTAAGAATAAGCTTTAAGTTTTTAGACACCCATATGATGCAGATCAACATACCCAAAGGTCATCGCAATTACAACATCTTAGAAATAGATCATACTTTGTCGTATTATTCAGAATAGCGGGCTATTTTTAGCGCATGTCAAAAGATAAAAGGACTTTCTTCAGGGTTGTTAACGCATGGATATTGATGGTGATTGGTTTTTCATCTTTAAGTGCTCAGTATGCTACTAAATTAGATGATATATCCTTTATTAGCCTCCATGATTTTGTAGAAAAAAGGTCCATAGAAGGTATGGAGGAGACCTATTTCTATTTACAGTCAAAAAGTAGATTGGGCACCGATGATATTGTTTCTCTAAGTAAAATAGGTGTCAATATTATTAAGCCTCATGGTAATCATACTTATTTCGTGCAGTCAGACGGTAGACTCAATCATTCAAATATAAGTTGTTTGAAGAATGCGAAAGTAGCTATGCTTTCGCCTGAAATAAAGGCACATGAAGATATATTAAACCAGTCTCTTCCTGAATGGTCTATGGATGGTGATATGATTTTAGCGGTAATCAAAGTACCAAAAGGGAATATCAAAGCTTATGCTGAAAAACTTGAACTAGAGGGAATAACTGTTACACA
>JAHDGW010000235.1 GCA_020631635.1 Saprospiraceae bacterium | reverse complement strand
CTGCAGCTAATGCAAGTACAATCAATGATGGAGCAGCAGCAGTTGTATTGGTCAGTGAAAAGTATCTAAAAGAGCACAATCTGACACCTGTGGCTAGGATTGTAGGATTCAATGATGCGGCCCACGAACCAGAGTGGTTTACTACTGCACCGACTAAAGCGGCAAAAGCATTGCTTGCAAAAGAAGGTAAATCAATATCTGATATATCCCATTTTGAAGTCAATGAGGCTTTCTCTGTCGTAGCCTTAGCATTTTCTGAGATTATGGAGGTCTCACAAGACGTCATGAATGTTCATGGTGGCGCGGTATCTCTAGGACATCCACTAGGCGCATCGGGTGCAAGAATAGTAACGACCTTATGTAATGTTTTGGATACTCATGATGGTGGTTTAGGTTTGGCCGCAATCTGTAATGGAGGAGGTGGCGCATCAGCGATGATGATAGAAAAACTCTAGTCTTTAGAACTTTTATGACTTCTAGGAATTACAGTTATATTGAAATCTAATTTTTTAAAAAACAATATTCAGATTATAATGAAGCAATTCAAACTATTGGCATTCATGTTTATCATGTGCCTCACTATTCAAACACAAGCACAAATCAAAACTCCTGCTGCGAGTCCATCTGCAAAAGTAATGCAGACTATTGGTCTTACTGACGTCACTGTGGAATATAGTCGTCCTGGTGTAAAAGGAAGAACCATATTTGCAGAGGACGGTCTTGTACCTTTCGGAAAAGTATGGAGAACAGGTGCTAACTCTGCTACTAAAATCGAATTTTCTACGGATGTAATGATCGAAGGAAATAAGGTAGCAAAAGGAGCATACGCCGTATTGACTATGCCTGGTAAGGCTCAATGGGCAGTTCACTTTTATGCCTATGAAGGAGGAAGATGGTCGAGCTATGTAGATAAAACTCCTGACTTAGTAGTTAAAGTAGCGCCATCTAATATGGCTAATAAAGTAGAAAACTTTTTAGTGACATTTGATGACCTCACTGACAAAGGTGCTAAAATGGAAATGTTATGGGATAACACAGCTATTGCCGTCAATATTGGTGTAAACTCAGACGAAACTGTAATGGCTTCTATCGAGAAGACTCTCGGTGGACCAACTGCTGGTGATTACTACGCTGCTGCTAATTACTATCATACCTCTGGTCAAGATTTGTCACAGGCACTAGAGTGGGTACAAAAAGCAACTAAAGTTGAAAATCCAAAATTTTGGCAAGTAAGAAGAGAAGCTTTAATCTTGGCAGATATGGGTAAAACTAAAGAAGCGATTGCTGCAGCTAAAAAATCATTAGAATTGGCTAAAGTTGCTGGTAACGATGACTATGTGAGATTAAATGAAAAGTCACTCGCAGAGTGGATGAAGTAATATTTAATTATAAGATTTATTTAAAGCCCAATTGTACGACGTGCAATTGGGCTTTTTTATTTTGAGCGGTGACATTTGGTCTATCTTTGGATCAGTCTGCGTAGCTTTACCTTATGAATTGGCAAAATTGCTTTTCGGCGGAGACCATATACAGACAACGATCGAGCGGCGGTGATCGATCTCACTATCAGCGTGATTATGATCGTTTGATTTTTTCATCATCCTTCAGGCGTCTCCAAGCCAAAACACAGGTATTTCCTTTGCCGGGCAGCACTTTCGTGCATAATAGACTGACCCATTCGCTTGAAGTGGCATCCGTAGGTCGATCACTGGGCGCATCTGTGGGGGCCAGGCTTATAGCAGCAGAAGGGTTTTCTGATTTAAATGTAAAAGACTTTTATAAGTATGAGTTAGCAAATGTGATTGCCGCCGGTTGCCTTGCACATGATGTAGGTAATCCTGCTTTTGGGCATTCTGGTGAGAAAGCGATATCTAATTTTTTTATTCAGCATGAAGAGGAGTTGATCGGTGGTCAAAAACTGAGGCAGTTTTATAGTCTTGAAGAATGGAATGATCTAATTAACTTTGAAGGCAATGCAAATGCACTAAGAGTACTTACCCAAAAGTTTAAAGGTAAAAATCCAGAAGGTTTGGGCCTCACCATAAGTACACTAGCCAGTATATTAAAATACCCTTGTAGCAGCACGGAGGTAGATCGATCTTTTAAGCATCGAAAAAAGTATGGCTATTTTCAAAGTGAGAAAGAGATATTCGATACTCTAGTTGATCGTCTTTCTTTTACCCAACATCCAGTTTCAGGTTATAGTCGCCATCCTTTCGTTTATCTTGTGGAAGCCGCAGATGATATTTGCTATAGCATCATCGACATGGAGGATGCCCATCGATTAGGCATTTTAGACTTTAGATCCACATCTGAGCTATTGTTGCAGCTGATAGAAGAGCTTGACAGGGAAGAGGATAATATCGGTCGTATCAAAGAAGTCGTAAGTATTCTCACGGATGAAAATGAGGCTATTTCTTTCCTCAGAGCTAAAAGTATCAATACCCTCGTCATGTCTTGTGTAGATGTATTTATGGAGCATCGATCTTCGATATTAGCTGGTACTTTTAATCAAACACTCATTGGAGTCATAGAAGATCAGTGCCCCGTCTTGCGTAAAATAGAAGCCTTGTCTATCAAACAAATTTATAACCACCATAGTGTTATTGAGATTGAAATTGCTGGATATAATGTAATGTCTGAACTGCTCAGTTTATTCCTGAAATCTGCCCTTTCAGATCAACCATCAAGCTTTGATCAAAGCATACTAAGTTTAGTGCCACCACAGTTTAGCATCGACTCAGAAAATAGTGCATATCTCAAAACAATGAATGTATTAGATCATATCAGTGCCATGACGGATACCTATGCTACAGAACTCTATCGGAAGATAAAAGGTATAGAAATATCAAAGCATAGATAGTCGATGGGAACTTTATAGGAGCTATCTTTGTCTTTATGATAACTGCCTTTCTGGGGTATTATTTTGAGTCAGGTAGAGCGAAGGTTTTGATAAACTGGAAAGATGGTCAAACGAATCGCATTGTAGAACTGCTCGAAGAACATAACTCTGGAAACAGCAAATTAAATAAAATGTACGTTCCATATACTTGGATATGAACTACGTCAAAAGAAAAGTAGAGCCGAGGCTCTAAAGCTTGAACGAAAGCTTAAGAATTTGAAATCATGGGATAGATTAAAGAAATTTCTTACCAAATATAATGTTGATCTTAAAGTGGAAATATCCCACTTAGATCAGATTAAGGTGAGATGATTTTTCATACAGAGAACACGACGATACGCCTAAGGCGAGATATCGTAACTTCTAATTATAATTTCAATGAATATTTGAGGCACGACGAATTACTTATCGTAAATGTCGCAACCTCCGATAATTTTTCACGAGAAAAATTCATTGGGGCTGATTGGTATCGACAGGAAAGATGTCTGATTAGTAAGCATGTCGGAGCAATGATTTTGCACTCCGTTAACAAATGAAAATCAAAACAACAACTGGCAATAGAAATTTTGCCTTAGCTGCCTAATTCTAGGAATTAGAAAGCTTTTGGGTCCTACGCTTGATGCCTAATACACAGCGTAAATTCCCATCAACAAACTTTGGGCTAGGAGAGTAGACGGTCTTGACTACTATCCGAAATTAAAGAGAATAAGCTGATGGACGGTCGCTCATACACCTACCTGATGTCGAAAACCTAAGTAAGAGCTATACATGTAGAAAGCTTTTTTGAGCTTTGTCTGGACCCGAGTTCGACTCTCGGCAGCTCCACCAAAATTTATCCTAGAAAACAACTAAAAGCTTGTAATATAATTTATTACGGGCTTTTTTTGTTTCAAATAAGATAATTTACAACCAAATTAACACGTCGAACCTTCATTTTACATGGCCGAACTTTGTGGTATAATATCGTTAAAACTCATAACAATGAGAATTAAAAAATTTTATTTTAGAAGTGCCATTTCTGGTCGATTTGTAACAAAGGCATATACCAAGCGAAACCCTAGCACTACAATTAGGTAAAAACGCTAAAAGCTAGGGCAGCAGATCAAGTTTGGTCTGCCGCCTTCTTGATTTATACCATTTTACATTATAAATGGTATTATCTCTGATCTATAAAGTCCAAGAAAAAAGCGGACTACCTATGTAAACAGGTAGTCCGCCAAATTTTTTAAATATAACTTTAATTAATTTTTAGTATACGTACCCGTACATCCAAAACCATTTACCATCAAGTCTCCTCCACTTAAAGTTACCGTTATTGGTAAAAAGGAAGTATCTGTAAAAGAACAACCTTCTGGACTTACCATAATCCCCTCATAGATAAGATCTGAATCGCCTGACGCTACTACCGTAAGAGTTTCGTTAAGTGACACATTTGGGTCTGAGCAATTTTCAGTAGAAGCATCTAATGTCCATGTTCCTACCCAATCAGATTGAGTACAGCTATCCTCATCATCACTACAAGAGACGAACGCTAATGCCAAGGCAAAAAGTAAAATAATTGAATATCTCATATGTTTTATTTTTTCACAATATTACGACGACAAGTTGTTATCAGAGAACACAAAGTCTTAATATGTGTAAAAGGTATATATATTTAACAAATGGACATCATGAGCTAATCAACGGGGCTTATAGAAAAATGATCGGAGCATTTGGCTAAAATACCTCAGCTCTGAATATACTACTGACTATCGATACGATGACTCCTAGTGCTAAGGCCCACCAAAAGTTTTTTACTTTAAAGCCATCAAGGAAGTAATCAGCCACCATGATAATGATAGCATTGAGTACCCATGCGAGGATACCCCAAGTCAATATACCTAGGCTTATAAATGCTAAGATATTTCCAAGGGTAGAACTCAGTAGACTTACTACAATAGCAACTAATAGCGCTTGTATGAAGTTTTTGATTTCCACTCCAGGTAAGAAATATGCCGCTGCATAAAAAGCACCTGCGCTTACTAAAATACACCAGATCAATGCCATAATTTTGTTTTTCAATTGTCGTTAAAATACAAAAGTCTTTAGATTAAATTCAAAACTTCTCAGATACATTCTCTTTTCGCTTTATTTATTTGTTTAATTTTCACTTTTAATACAGTTTGAGTTAGTGAATTACGGATAAGATATTGTCAATAATTATTTCAAGATCAAGGCAAAAAACGTAGACATAG
>JAHDGW010000234.1 GCA_020631635.1 Saprospiraceae bacterium | reverse complement strand
GTTCCGATAATTATCGGAATGTTAACGTTGATATTGGAAAAATTATAAAATAGATTGTCGTCATTTTATGATTCAAATTGTATTTGACCCTCAAAGACTTTAATTTGAAAGAAATCTTGAAGCATACAGCGTTAGTGAAACAACTAAGGGATTATGCCCAGAGAGAACATCTCAGTATTGAAGAAGTCAATCTAAGAGCGGAGAAATATCTTAAAGAGTTATATACAGTCCAACACCCCTTAACGCATGCTTTGGCTGTACAAGGAGCCGAGTACGTAGTCTTCAGAGCATACGAAGAAGTAATAGACGTAAGGCATGAGGAGCTCAAGAATTTAGCGAAAATACTAAGGCGAAATTCAGTTGCCTTTGTCATGACACATAAGACCTACATCGATATGTTCGTACTAGGTATTGTTTTGGCACAGTATGGCTTACCTGTGCCACATGTATTTGTTGGGATCAATATGGCTTTTTGGGGTTTGGGCGAGGTAGGTCGTAAGGCCGGTGCAATATTCATCAGACGTTCTTTTAAGGACAATGAACTCTATAAGATAATCCTACGCTTTTTTATTTCTAGTTTGGTAGATCAGAAAGAGCAATTTATGTGGGCTCTTGAGGGTACTCGTTCTAGAACGGGCAAATTAGTCTGGCCTAAGATGGGTATTTTGAAATATATACGTGAGGCACAAAAACAATCTAAACAAGATGTCAAATATATTCCAGTATCTATAGTATATGACTTGATCCCCGATGTAGTGGATATGACCAAGGAGGGGAGAGGTTTTGATAAAAGTCCAGAAAGCCTGATGTGGTTTTTGAGTTATATCAGGAAAATGGGTAAAGACTTTGGTAAGATCTCGATACGATTTGGAGAACCGGTACTATTGGAAGAAGAAACGAAATCTGAAATACCAATAAATCTTGGCGATGGGGCCACCACAACACTTCCCAAATTTGCTTTCGAGTTGGTACATAGTATCAATAGAGTGACTCCAGTAACAACCACAAGCCTAATATTTGCTAGTTTGTTGAGTAATTTTGCGCTATCCAAAAAAGGAATAGAACACATGGTGATCGAACTCATGAAGATCATCGAAAATCATAAAAGTGATGCGCTTGTAGATCGAGGCACCTCCATAGGCCAAGGAGTACAAAAGTCGTTAAATATTTTATTGAAATCAGGATTATTACAAAAGGTAAATGATGGTGTACAGACCAAGTATAGTGTTGTGCCTGAGCACTATATCAATGCAAGCTACTATGCAAATATGGCGGTACATCACCTGTATCATAGAGCGTTTATAGAGATCGCATTACTAAGTATTCAGTACATAAAGTCCAATAGATCTAGAGCCTTTTGGAAAATAGTAATGGAACTCAGGGACTTATTTAAATTTGAGTTTTTTTACTCTAACAAAGCTACATTTAGCGACGAGATAGAACGAGATTTAGGCCTTTTCTTACCTAATTGGAAATCGGATTTGGAAAATCCTCAGTTTGACGTCAAGCTTCATCTCAAAACCCAAAGTATTATAATTGCTCCTGTTGTTCTCAATACTTACCTAGAAGCATATCGCGTAGTTGCTATAGCCCTTACTAAAATTGAAAGCAACAGGTTATACTCAGATGAGCAACTCCTACGTACATGTCTTTATACAGGCGAAGAACTTCATTGGAAGGGGAAAATTCATCGGATAGATTCAGTTTCTAAACCATTTATAGAAAATGGAGTACGTCTCGCTAAGAATAAAGGCCTTGTAGAAGCTGCTTACCAAGGAAAGTCTGAACAGATTCAAGCGTTTTTATTAAAATTAAATGGAATATCCAATCATCTAAAGTTTCTTATCGAGGAGCACGATTGGGACCGATCAGTATTGCAATTGCCATTGCCCATAGATCGAAGTATTGTCCCGGGTTCGAAAACAAGAAGTATTACTGAAGAAATATTATCGGGAGAAAAAGGGCCTCATATCGGAGCATTTTTTGATTTAGACCGTACGCTGATCGATGGATTTTCAGCCAAACAATTTTTCCAAACTCGTCTCTTGAGCGGAAAGATGTCTCCTAAAGAAATTATATTTCAATTTAATGGAGCATTAGTTTATGCCTTTGGTAATAAAAATTTTGCTGGACTTGCGGCCATAGGTGCCAAAGGTGTAAAAGGGGTAAAGGAAAAAGTTTTTCTTGACGTAGGAGAGGAGGTGTATTTAAACCACTTATCCAAAGCTATATTCCCAGAATCACGGGCACAAGTGGATGCTCATCTAGCGATGGGGCATACGGTGGCTATCATATCCGCAGCTACTCCTTATCAAGTAAATCCTGTAGCTAGAGACTTAGGCGTCGAGCATATCATGTGTACCCGTATGGAATTGGATAATGATATTTTTACAGGTAATATCGTGCAACCAGCATGCTGGGGAGAAGGAAAAGCATATGCGGCAGAACAGCTTACACAAGAGCATGGTTTAGATCTGTCAAAGTCATATTTTTATACTGATAGTGCTGAGGATCTACCACTACTAGATATGGTAGGACATCCCCGTGCTGTCAACCCTGATCGTAATCTTTCTGCCATTGCTTTTGAGCGTAGTTGGCCGATATATAGATTTAGCAATGCTCCTCGTCCTGGGGTATCCAACGCGGTTAGGACAATGCTAGCACTTGGCTCTTTAGTGCCCGCTACATTGGCTGGTATTGCATCTGGAGCCATGACCGGGTCGTGGCAAGATGGCGCAAACTCAATGATGGCAGTGGTAGGAGACTTAGGTACTAAGCTAGCTGGTATAAAAGTGGTGGCAAAAGGAAAAGAAAATATGTGGAGTCATAGACCTGCAGTGTTTGTATTTAATCACCAAAGCAATGTAGATTTATTGATCACCGCTAAGCTTTTAAGAAAAGACGCCGTAGGCATTGCTAAAAAAGAGCTTCAAAATACGCCATTAGGTCCCATACTCAAGATGGGTGGAGTCATCTTCATAGACCGAAAAAATAAAGAGAAAGCCATAGATGCTTTGAAACCAGCGGTCGAGGCTTTGCAAAAAGGAATATCTGTTGCCATTGCACCAGAAGGTACAAGGTCGTATGATTATAAGCTAGGACACTTCAAGAAAGGTGCTTTTCATATGGCGATGCAGGCAGGAGTACCTATCGTACCTATGATCATCAAAAATGCTCATGATGCTATGCCGAGAGGGACTAATCTCATAACTCCATCGGTAGTGAAGGTCGTGGTAGCTAGACCTATTGAGACCAAAGACTGGACTAAGAGTAATTTAGACCAAAAGATTCAAGAGGTAAGAAAAGTATTTTTAGATGAACTAGGTCAATCAGAGACCATTTTGCAAAAGGAAGATTACAAGAAGAAGGGCAAAAAGAAAGTGCCAACTACAAATTAATAGCTGACACTTTATATCTTGAGAGTTATGAGTTCTAATTTCTTAAAACATCTCTGTTCCAGCAAAGTGGAATGATCCCTCTATAGCTGCATTCTCGTCAGAATCAGAGCCATGTACAGCATTTTCACCTATACTAGTAGCATACTTAGCACGTATAGTTCCCTCCGCTGCTTCAGCAGGATTAGTTGCACCTATTAATGTTCTGAAATCTTCTACTGCGTTATCTTTTTCAAGGATAGCCGCCACGATTGGTCCAGAAGACATAAATTCCACGAGTTCTCCATAGAAAGGTCTTTCCTTATGCACAGCATAAAACTCTCCCGCTTTTTGTGCAGAAAGTTGCGTATACTTCATGGCTACGATTTTGAATCCGCCAGCGTTGATATGTTGTAAAATTGCACCGATGTGTCCATTACGTACAGCACCTGGTTTGATCATGGTGAATGTTCTATTTCCAGCCATATGATTGTTATTATGTTATAGTAAATTACTTAAAGCCGCAAAGGTAGGAAAGACTATGAATTTATGGCTTTAAAAAGTTCTTATTGTTGTGCAATGTTAAAATGCCACATGGAGGCTATTATCTATGTTGTACGTATTGAAGTGATTTAGTATCAAGTGTAACAATGAGATATCCTCGCTTGGTTTGCTGATTAGGCTCTCTTGGATTTTCGTTTGTTAAAGGTGGAGGGGAGGATACAAAGCGGAAATGGGAGGAATAAACCCGTCTTACCGTCGAGAGGGGTGAGTTGTTTATGATGTATATGAGTTAACAGGTTGTTTTTAAATCACTTCATTAAACTATTTTGTATTACCCCTATTTTTGATGACATTTGCAGGCAGTATGGGAACCTTAGGCACGATTAAAGAAAAATTGGAAATTTCAACGGATATAGCCATTATATCGCATAGAAATCCTGATGGAGATGCCTTAGGATCATCATTAGCATTACAGCGAATTTTAGAAAAAAAAGGGCATGTAGTTAAAGTAGTGATGCCCAGCTCTCATCCTGATACATTTCATTTTTTACCCAAAATAGATGATATGATCATTTTTGATCAAGATCATGATTTGGCAAGAGCAACCCTTACAAAGGCAAAAATATTGTTTTGTCTTGACTTCAATAGTCTAGACAGAGTGGATAAACTAGGAGAAACTATCGCCGATAGTAAGGCCTACAAGATTATGATAGATCACCATATCGATCCAGAGCCATTTGTAGACTATGCGATATCAGATTCTACGGCAAGTTCTACCTGCGAGATGGTATTCGATTTTGTACATGATATCGGCTATAAAGAATATTTAGATTTTCAATCGGGAGACTGTTTGATGACGGGTATTATCACGGATACGGGATCTTTTAGGTACAACACCAATCCTAACGTATATATAGTTGCCAGCAAACTCAAACAGATAGGAGTAGATGACTATCGTCTCAATGATTTGATTTACAACACTATGACCGAAAAGCAACTGCGCTTATTAGGACATTGTCTCGCCAATAGATTTGAGTTAGTCTCGGAGCATCAGGCAGGTATAGTTTGGTTGACTAAAGAAGACTATAAAACGTTTGATATCAAAAGAGGAGATACTGAAGGTATCGTAAACTACATATTGATGATCAAAGGTATAAATGTAGCTGCTTTTATACGAGAACAACCGACGATTGTCAAACTATCTTTGAGATCAAAAGGTGATATCTCTATGCAAGAATTGGCCAGAAATCACTTCAAGGGAGGAGGTC
>JAHDGW010000233.1 GCA_020631635.1 Saprospiraceae bacterium | reverse complement strand
GGATGCTCTTGTAGAATTGTATACCGTTGTCGACACTGAAAAGATTATAGAACAAAATCTACCATCATTCAATAATGATGATGGAAATGTAAGCCTGATCATGGCCGGACTAGATGAAGAAATCCTATTGGATGCATTTGATTATCAAGATGACTTTCATTTTATACTCATCGATGATACGGAAGGTGTAAGTTTAGAACGCATAGACCCAAATACAACGACCAATACACCTGATAACTGGAATTCTGCGTCATCCTCTGCTGGCTTTGGTACTCCAGGATATCAAAATAGTAGCTTGCAAAGTACTAGTAATTTTGAAGGATTTTTCAATATTGAAGAAACTACTTTTTCTCCTAACGACGATGGAGATCGCGACATACTGCTGATTTCATACAATCTAGATAATCCGTCATACATCGCTAATGCTCAGATATATGATGCTCAAGGTAGAAAGATCAAAACACTACTCAACAATGAGTTACTTTCTACTAGTGGAAGCGTCAAATGGGATGGAACTAATGATGAGGGATCACTATCCAAAATAGGTATCTATGTCGTGTGGTTTCAAGTGTTTAATACAGCGGGCGAGGTCAGCGAATTTAAAAAAACTGTGGTACTAGCTGACTTTTTAAACTAAAGAGATGAGAGATAAAGAAGAATGAAAAAATTACTTTCAAATAAGTGGGTAGAAATGTTTCTTTTGGTCTGTCTGATCGTTGGAGCTACTCTAACTATTTATACGCCTGAGATACCTTTTATCCAAAATGGAGTAAGGTATGCTCATCTCATTTTATTCTCTTTTTTGCTGGTTGGTTTGATATTTATGATGTACGACCGCAGTCGATTGATGTTTGTAAGTCTTGGTTGTTGTGCTGCTCTTTCACTTTTTTTAAAAAACGCCAGTAACGACAGACTGACATTGCCTCAGGCCAATGCAGAGAGTAAAATTTCTATTATACATCTCAATACTAGTAATCTTAACCGATTTGACTTAATAGATTCTATGCTAGTGCAGTATGATCCTGATATTATTTCTGTTCAAGAGCTTACCCCTGATTGGAATGCATACCTCAGCGAAAAGCTTATTGAGAAGTATCCATTTTATAATACTCAAGTCAGAATTGACTTCAATGGCATGGGTATGTACTCTAAATTGGCGATGATGACGTCTGATACATTTTTGTTTGACGAAAAGCCAAATCTAGTATGTCAGATTAAAACTGATCAATTGAATCTTAATATCTTTTCTTCCTATGTGCTCTCATTGAGTGAAAAGGAAAGGGAGAATATAAAAGGACATTTCAATAAAATCGCTGATCGGGTACAAAGTATAGACGACGCCGTGATTTCACTGGGAGAATTCAATATGGTCTATTGGGACTCTGAAATCATTAATTTTAGACGAAATACAGCTCTCAAAAACAGCCGTAGCTATACGTCTGAAATCATCACAGCTCCCTCTAGTGATCATATGTTTTACTCCGATCAACTAGAGTGCATACAATTTATGGATCTTACGGATGATAACAATAATCATCTCGGGATTTTGGGCAGATTCCAGTTTAAAAGCTCGATCTAAGATCATTGGCTCCTCCCTTAGTTTGGCTAAATAATTATTATCTTCAATGATAAATAATTCAACGATTTGGGACAGTTCAAAAGCATATTTATACCTACGATTGCCGTAAAACCAAAACCTGGTTATAAGTATTATGAAAATGAAATAGATGGTGTACAGACTAATCATTCTATCCAGGCGGCATTAGATGAATATGAAAATCTAGGATATGAGCTCATGACAATGACAGATGTCACCTCGGCAAAGTATCATAACCGATCGTATACAGAAGGTTTCATATTGATGTTTAAGAAAGTCAAATCCTAGATTAAGTTTTCTACCCTAATGGATATAAAAATTGCTCCTTTTGAATCATTAACTACTATAGAGCTTCATCGCATACTACAACTACGGCAAGCGGTATTTGTCGTTGAGCAAGACTGCCCGTATCTTGATAGCGATGATTATGATCCTACGGCACATCATTGTACCTTATACGTAGATCATCATCTAGCAGCCGTAACACGAATACTCTCTCCTGGGACTTCTTATGACAAGTATAGCTCTATCGGAAGAGTGGTCAATGATATAAAATACAGAGGAAATGGTTATGGTAAGTATATCATGAAAGCATCTATTGATTTTTGTAGAAAAACTTACCCTATGCATGATATTAAGATATCTGCACAGACATACCTCCGGCAATTCTATAGTAATCTAGGATTCAAAGCAACGGGAGAATACTATCTGGAAGATAATATTCCCCATATGGCTATGATATATTCTATTACGGATTAAGAGTCTTATGTGTAGCATCTAATATAGATCTTACACCGGCCATGTCAGGCGCTTGTGCATATACTCTGAGCACTGGCTCTGTACCAGATGGCCTTATCATCACCCATTCATCTTCACTGAGATAAAACTTAAACCCATCAATAGTCTCAGTCCTGATGATCTGTCGATCACCAATATTCGTGACTTTGCCTTGCTTACATTTATCTATGATCTCGTGTTTGAGTTGATCAGTGATATGTAAGTCATCTCTATCAAAGGCAAACGGTCCTACTTTTTCGTATAATTCATGAATAAGTTCTTTGATCGACTTTCCTGTCTTGGCCATAAACTCCATAATCAGCAGCCCCATCCATACACCATCTCGCTCGGGGATATGTCCCTTCACTGCCAGTCCTCCTGATTCTTCACCGCCTACCAATACATCCTCTTTGGTCATAATCTCTGCGATATACTTAAAGCCTATCTTAGTGACTTCAACCTCTAAGCCGTATTGCTCTGCAAGTTTCTTCATTTTATCAGTGACAGAGAAGGTAATGATCACCTTACCCGTCATCCCTTTATGCTCATATAGATAAAATAATAGCAAAAGAAGCAAATGGTGAGAATCCACAAAATTGCCATCCTCATCATACATACCGATACGATCTGCGTCACCGTCATTGGCTAGACCAAGATTGAGAGTATCGCTCTCCGCTATGGTTTTAGAAAGTAACTTAAGGTTTCTATGTATCGGCTCAGGAGCCTGTCCCATGAAAGATGGGTTATAGTCACAGTGAAGTAATGTTGCTTCTGGGAATATTCTTTTTACCGAGTTCATACCAGCACCGTACATGGCGTCGTAAGCCAGTTGTACCTTTCCATTATTCATGAGCTCGAGATCAAAATTTTCTACAACATGATCATGATAAATTTGCTCTAGGTCTTGATACTCCAGTAAGCCGTTAGACTTCATATCGGCTAGTGTAGTAGTCAATGATATTACTCTATCCTCTATCAACTCCTCCACTTCGTTGATTTCAGAAGGGATGGTAGGTCCTCCATAAGCGGATTTTAATTTAAAGCCATTATAACTTGGAGGATTGTGGCTAGCGGTAATGACCACTCCCATATCGGCATGAGTTTTTACGATACCTAGGGATACCATCGGAGTTGATACAAATCCTTCAGATAAAATGACCTTGATATTGTGCATACCAAAAACTCTTGCGGCTATCTCACTGAACATCAGCCCACCAAATCGACAGTCATATCCTATCACTACTTTGGTCATCTGACGAGCTTTCATCCATCTTGCAGTAGCATCAGTGACGCGGATTACATTATCAACGGTATATTCCTTAGCAATAATTGCTCTCCATCCGTCTGTACCAAACTTTATCGTATCCATAGCTTACATTATTTGTAATCAATCATTAATATATGCAAATATTATATAATATGTTTCTAACTTAGTATTATTGTCACAAATCGTGAGACGTACTATAGATTGTACTTCTCATAAGAGAAAAACAATAACACTAGATATAATAATATCAATGCGGCTACAAGATACATATAGACATAAAGGAATGCGAAAGAAACTTGTAGAAGTTCTAAGATCAAAAAATATCCAGTCAGAATCAGTGCTGAATGCGATAGGCAGTATTCCTAGGCATTGGTTTCTAGATCAAGCCTTTGAAGAATGGGCTTATAAAAATGTAGCTTTCCCCATAGGATCGGAGCAGACCATATCACATCCTTATACGGTAGCTTTTCAGACCGAGCTTCTAGGAATAGAAAAAGGTATGAAAATATTAGAGATAGGTACAGGATCAGGATATCAAGCTAGTGTATTAAGTTTCCTCGGTGCCAAGGTCTACTCCATTGAACGGCAGCAAAACCTTTTTGATAAAACCTCGAAATTTTTACCACAAATAGGATTTCAACGCATCCGTACATTTCATGGTGATGGGTACAAAGGTCTTCCTAGATTTGCTCCTTTTGATAGAATATTGGTCACCGCTGGAGCCATTAATATCCCTAAAAGTCTAGCCTCTCAACTTAAGATTGACGGTTACATGATCATACCTGTGGGCGACGAAGAGACCCAAGAGATGATCAAAGTCACTCGCATCGCTGAAGGTGATTACCAAACCGAGCGGTTCGGTAGTTTTAGCTTTGTCCCATTTTTGAGTGGGACGGATACGTTGTAGATAAATTTCTACTTGACAACGTGTACTCTTTTGTGAATTTTATAGAAATTTAAAATTATGGTTACCACGACAATGCGCAAGCTTAGAGCGAATATGAAATCATATTTTGATGATCTATCTTCCGATAAAAATATACTGGTCGTACATCGTCAAGGTGACAAAGAGGCCATTATTAATCTTACTTTGTCCGAATACAACAGTATTGTAGAAACTGATTATATTCTTTATACGGAGAATAATCGAAAGGTCATCCATCAAGCAAAAGCTGAACTTGAAGGAGGAGAGATCATAGCATTTGATACTAGCTCTATATGAATTTTCTTTTTTCAGCTACAGCCTGGGAGCAATATAAAGAATGGCTAAAATTAGATAAAAAGCTCACTATTCGTATTCATGAACTTATAAAAGCTATTCGGCGAGATCCATTTACAGGTATTGGCAAACCAGAAGCACTCAGACAAAATCTCAAAGGGTACTGGTCCCGTCGAATAAATAAAGAACATCGAATAATATACCGAATAGTCGAGGATTCAAATAGAGTGAAACGTGCAGAAATCCTTACATGCAAATTCCACTACTAATACTAAGGGTCAAAACCTACCCTCT
>JAHDGW010000232.1 GCA_020631635.1 Saprospiraceae bacterium | reverse complement strand
ACTACAAAAACAAGAAACACAAAAATTATAAATATTCAGGATTTAGATTGTATGACTGAGTTCATAACTTTGGAGGGAAATAACTCCATAATTACGGGTAATACTAGTATTGACTGGTTTGGAGAGAATGAAGCGACCATTGCCAACCCCACTATGATTAATATAGAGGTCTATGAGCAAGGTTGGTATTATTTGACGCTGACTGAAAACAACTGCGTTTCGATAGATAGTATTTTTGTAGAGTACCTCGGAGACGAACCCGATATAAGTATTAATGTTTCTGATATTAACTGTACTTCAGGTTCTGCTAATTTATTTCTTGATACACAAGAATCTATTGCTAATGTAAATTGGCTGTATAATGGCGCAAGCATTTCATTTAGCCCAAATGTTGAGGTTTTCAACGTTGGATTGTATACGGCGCAAATAACATTGGATAATGGATGTAGTTACCTTCGATCCTATTTTTACGATATATTATCAAGTAATCCTATGATTAGTTTAGATACGATTACCGATCCTTGTACGATAGATAGTCTTGTTATTGTAGCATCTAGTATTGATGATCTTCAATTTTCCTGGTTTTTCGATGATATGACTCTTTCAGATATGGATACCGTTCTCATTGATAAAGAGGGGAGCTATACCTTATATTTTGAAAATCAATATGATTGTTTGGATAGCATAATTTATAATTTAGAGCCTATTCAAACACCCGTTTTTCAAGTAGATGATATTACTTTATCATGTTCACAATCTTCTACGCTCTCTATACAATATGAGGAGATTGATTCTCTGACATTTGAATGGTATTATGAAAACACTTTAATTACTAGAGATCAAGACACTCTACTTGTTACGGAAGCAGGTATATATGCACTAGTTGCTATTTCCAAAGATGGGTGTAGGTATACTGACTCAATTCTTGTGGACGATAATGTGGCTTCTCCTAGCTATCAGATCACTCAACTTCCCAATACTTGTTCTAGATCGGCAAGTTATTTCTTGTCTGAAGTGTATGATGATCTTACTTATCTATGGATATTACCGGATGGTACAGAAGTACTTGATTCTATAGTTTCTTCACCCCTAGAAGGTCAATTTACTGCTATTGTTTTGAGTACTGCTGGCTGTAGTGATACGAGCTACATGACCTCTATGTTTGATACTATTGCACCTATTAATAATGTTCTTTTTCTTGATGACGCTACGTGTTCAGGATATTACACCATGAGTCATGATCTGGCAGATTCTAGCTTCATATCCGTGAGATGGAGCGTCAATGGCAACTTTATCTCAAGTATGGATACAATCAAGGCTGAGATTCCCGGTACCTATACCTTGAGTTCCATAAATATGATAAATGGCTGTTCATCTGACTTGGATTTCCAAGTAGAGAGCTATGAAAACTTTGAGAATATTCATTTTACAATAATTGATCCCACATGTGCTGATTCACTCAATGGATCTATAATTATTGACTCAATTATTGGTGGTGTACAGCCATTTTCTTTTTTGATAGATGATATGATTATTGAAAATATTGATGAATTTTTATTTTCTGCCGGTAGCTATACATTAGAAATCACAGATGTCAATAACTGTAGCTTGGATACAATTCTTGAATTTGAGTCATTCTATGACGTTGACATTGCCTTATCTGATGACTTTACGTCAAACTTCATGGATACTGTTTCCATAATTCCTGACATTATTAATGGCAACAATCTAGAGTATACCTTATCCATTTATGCAGAGCAAGATTCTTGCTTGGACTGTCAATCATTAGAGTTTATTATCGCTAATAGTCAATTTATTGTGGCTGAAGTAACGAGTGAATTTGGTTGTAGTACCTCAGACACCATGTTTATTACAGTCAATCAAGATAATTTGATTTATATTCCAAATGCATTCTCACCAAACGGAGATTCAATTAATGATTCTTTTCAATTAGGGCTATCTACTGCGATTAGTGAGATCATTGATATTAAGATTTATGATCGCTGGGGTAACCAAATATTTACTTCCAATAATCTGAATGATTCATGGGATGGTACTTTCAGAGGAGAAGAAGTAAATGATGGAGTATATGTCTATATAGTAAGTTTTAGGCTCAAAAGTGATGAATTGAGATCACAATCGGGAACAATCACAATATTGCGTTAAGAGTATTTCACTATAGCGTTATGTATTAAGTATACTATTCTTATTTTAGTAGCGATTAAACTACCGACCTAATGATAAATGCCTTACGTGTTTTAGGATTCCTCTGTATTTTATTTTGCACAACCCACGCCTTTGCACAAAATATTAATGGAATTATATTCCATGATTTTAATGCGAATAGCGTTCAAGATGGACCTGATGTAGGTTTAGATGGTATCACAGTAAATGTCTATTTCGATACGAATGGAAATAATGCTTATGATGTAGGCGTTGATGCGCTAGTAGCCTCACCTATTACTGCAGCAGGCGGTGGCTGGGGCTATACGGCGACGATGATAGGTCGACATTTTTTTGAAGCAGATCTTTCTGCATCTGCATTTTCACCTGAGTGGTATTGGAGTGATTTTGCGGCAGGAAATTTTTTCGATAACGCAGGTATTGCCACAGCATCAGTAGCTATTGCTGATGTAGATGTACTTAATCTTACAAGTGATGTAGGTGGAGTAAATGGTGCCATTTTTACCACCGGTGAAATCATGGGTAGAGTATGGCACGATGTCGATCATGATGGTATAGATAATTCTGCTGCTAATATATTACCAGATGGTGTAAATGTAGAATTGATTGATCTAGGTACAGGCGCAACAGCACTCACAGTCCCTGGTGTTCCAATTACGGGATTTGCAAATCCAAACTTTACATTGACAGATGTACCTCCTGGAAACTATCAAGTACAATTTGATACTCCTAATACCGGTAACGGACAGTACTATATAACCATTCCTGACTATAGTGGTGCTGCAGATGACGCCTCTGATGACGGCGTTACGGACGATAGTGACATTACGCCAGATGGAGCGACGACTCCAGGGCTTTCTCATCAGTTCGAAATTTTATCACAAGAGACAGATGAACTTGTAGATGGTGGATTTATAATTGGAGCTGAAATACAAATTTATACCTGGGAGGATCTCAATGCGGATGGAGTCCAGGATGGAGGAGAACCAGATTTGGGAGGGGTTCAGGTAGAAGTATTAGACGTGAATGCCGGTTTGACTGTAGCAAATGACCTAACAGGTGCAGCAATGACAGCCGTTACTACACCAGCTAATCCATCTTGGACATTCAATGAAGTCCCGCCGGGTGATTATCAAGTAAGATTCACGACTATTAATGCTCCGCAGTACTATTTTACTACGCAAGATGTAAATGGATTAAATACCGATGCCAATGATGAAATGACAGATAGTGATGCAGTACCTGATGCATTACCGAGTTTAATCGGTACAGGATTGTCACATCAGTTCAATCTAGAGTCTTTTGAAAATAGTAATAATGGTACTAACCCAGAAGATCATATTGATGCTGGTATGTTTAGAGCCGCAGAAGTACGTGGATATACATGGGAGGATTTAGATGGTAATGGACTGCAAGATGCTGGAGAACCTGGTCTTCCTGGCGCTACAGTAGATTTAATATTAGATGACGGTACATTGGCCTTATCTAATGATCTACAGACGGGGCTTCCTCATACTGCTATTTCAGTGGGTGCTGATCCAAGTTATACATTTCTCAATGTTCGACCTGGAGAATATTTCGTTCGATTTACGGCACCTTTAGCACCGGAGCAACATTATGTGACATTAGAGGATGCCACAGGTGCCAATACAGATGCTGCTGATGATCCCGTGATGAATGATAGTGATGCCGTGCCACCTGGCGGTCCTAGAACGTCGGGAGACAGTCATAGCTTTGAGCTTTTGTCTGACGAAACAGATGAAGATATAGATGCAGGATTTTATAGAGTCACCTCAATCGGTGACCTTGTTTGGGAAGATAAAAATGGTAATGGTAGATACTCTGCCAATGAACCAGGCTATGAAGAAGTGACTATAACATTGACCTATGCTAATGGCAATCCTGTGACAGACGCATTAGGACAACCCGTAAATCCAATTGTGAATCCAGCAGGAGGAGCTTATATATTTGATAATATCCCACCAGGGGACTATGTTATAAATTATACAAGTAATAATCCTGATGCAGTTGGCACAGACCTGGATCAAGATGGACTTCCAGGGCCAAATCCGCCCGGGGATAGTCGTATCGATAGTGATGCCGATCCTAATACTGGGGATACAGATGTAATTATGATTCGGTCTGGTGAAGATTTTGACGAAGTTGATGCAGGGTTTTACTTTTTACTTGATATTGGAGATCTAGTTTGGTTTGATGTGGATAATGATGGTCTGTTTGCAGCTGGTGAGGGACTGGCAGAAAACGTGCAGGTAGATCTATGGGAAGATACAGATGGTGATGGCTCTGTAGACATGATAACTATGACTACAAATACAGATGCTAATGGTAACTATTTGTTCATGGATCTTAAACCAGGTTATTTTATGGTTGAGTTAAATGCGGTAAACTTTGCTATTGGTGCTGTACTCGATGATTATGAATCAAGCATCCCTAACTGGCCAGTTGATAACGATGTTGACAATGATAATAATGGAACATACGATGCAGCTGGTCCTAATATAAGGTCAGCAGAATTTGTTTTGGAATCTCGATGCGAACCAGATTCAGAAGATGGTGATAATACTACTCAACTTACTGTTGACTTTGGAGTATATCAAGTTCCTTGTTCACAAGCAGTGACTACACCAAACTTTCTTGATTGTGAAACAGCCCAAATGAACCCTATTTGTGATATAGATGAAATTGATGGCTTTTGTTCTATCCTGCCAGATTTCAATAACCCTACTGGACCTAGTCCACTTTGTGGTGGCTCTTTTGTTCCTAACAATACAGATTGGTGGTCATTCATTGCTAGTGCAAGTACTATTGAATTAACTTTAATACCCACCAACTGTACTAATAATGGTGGTACTGGGCTACAAGCAGGTATAGTATCTGATTGTACTACCTTCCAAGAAGTGGTATGTCAAGGCCCATGTGTCACCGGAACGTTTACACTAAGTTCAAGTGCTTTTATACCA
>JAHDGW010000231.1 GCA_020631635.1 Saprospiraceae bacterium | reverse complement strand
AGAATCGTCTGATTTTTTCAAATCTTATAAGAATCAATATTTCAATGAGTACAGTGTCTTAGGAAAAAACGCTCAGGCATTACTTATCAAGTGGGAGTCGGGAGATGAATCGGCTATCAGCCTTTGGAAGCAAATGAATGCCTGGGTATATGAGGGTTTTGAGACTACTTACAAGGCATTGGGTGTTCATTTTGATAGTTATTACTACGAGTCTGATACATACTTATTGGGTAAGGATGCTATAGAAGAAGGATTAAAGAAAAATGTCTTTTATCAAAAAGAAGACAGCAGCGTATGGATTGATCTCGAAGCTGAAAAATTAGATCATAAACTTGTACTCAGAAGTAATGGTACCAGCGTATATATGACTCAGGATATAGGCACAGCTCAGAAAAGGTATGAGGATCATGGTGCTGAAAAAATGGTATATGTAGTGGCGGATGAGCAAGACTACCACTTCAAGGTATTATTTGAGATCATGAAAAAACTCCAAGCCCCATATGGAGAGGGCATGTATCATTTGTCTTATGGTATGGTAGATCTACCAACAGGGAGAATGAAGAGTCGAGAAGGTAAAGTGGTAGATGCCGATGATCTAGTCGAAGAAGTGATACAAGAAGCAGCTCATCAGGCTAAAGAAAGAGGAGAAGCAGAAGAACTATCACCGGAAGAAAGAAACGAATTATATCGTAAGGTAGGTCTAGGTGCATTGAAGTATTTTATACTCAAAGTAAATCCTAAAAAACGAATGACCTTCAATCCTGCAGAAAGTGTAGATATGCAGGGACAGACTGGACCATATATTCAAAATGCCTATGTGAGGATACAGAGTATCGTACGTAGGTGGAATGATATGGGTATAGATACTAATCTTAGATCAGACTATCAGGTCATAGAACCAGCGGAAAGGATTTTGATACAATCGCTATCGAATTTCCCCGAGGAACTCCGTTTGGCAAGCGAAAACTATGATCCCTCTGGGCTTGCAAGTTACCTATATACTTTAGCCAAATCATACCATAAGTTTTACCACGATGTTCGTATACTTGGAGCAGAAGAAGATTCGGCCAAGGGTTTTAGAGTTTACCTCAGTCAAAATGTGGCGAGCGTATTGAAAAAAGGAATGGAGTTGCTCGGTATCGAGATGCCAGAGCGTATGTAAAAGAGAAAAGAACTATGTCAGAAATAAGAGAAGAATCAAAAAATTTTATTGAAGTCATCATTGACGAAGATATTGCTGCGGGTAAGCATGGAGGAAGGATACATACACGTTTCCCTCCTGAACCCAACGGATACTTACACATAGGTCATGCTACGGCGATTTGTCTAAATTTTAGCATCGCCAAAAAATATGGTGGTAAAACAAATCTTCGTTTTGATGATACTAACCCTGTTACGGAGGACACAGAATATGTAGATGCCATCAAAAAAGACGTGCAGTGGTTAGGTTTTCAATGGGAAGGATCAGAATTATATGCTAGCGATTACTTTGATACCTTGTATGGTTATGCAATAAAATTGATCAATAAGGGCTTAGCCTATGTCGATGACTCCTCAGCAGATGAAATTGCGGAGCAAAAAGGTACACCTATGCAAGCTGGTACAGAGAGCCCATATCGCAATCGATCTATAGAGGAAAATTTACGTTTATTTGAAGGGATGAAAGCTGGGGAGTTTGAAGACGGTGCTAAAGTACTTAGGGCTAAAGTGGATATGACTAGCCCCAATATGCATATGAGGGACCCAGTGATATATCGTATCAAGAGAGCACATCATCACCGTACCGGAGACCAATGGTGTATTTATCCCATGTACGATTTTGCGCATGGGCAGTCCGATTCTATTGAGGGTATTACACATTCGCTATGTTCGCTAGAGTTTAGGCATCATCGACCGCTCTACAATTGGTTCATTGAGCAATTAGAAATATTCCCATCTAGACAAATTGAGTTTGCTAGGCGAAATGTAAGTTATATGATCACCTCCAAGCGAAAGTTGATGAAACTCGTACAAGAGGGCTTGGTCACCTCATGGGATGATCCTCGAATGCCTACCATATCAGGAATGCGAAGAAGAGGTTATCCAGCTGCAGCTATAAGAAACTTCTGTGACCGTGTAGGTATGGCAAAGAGAGATAACGTCATCGAGGTAGAGCTGCTAGAGGCATGTGTTAGAGAAGAACTCAACGCCACGACAGATCGAATGATGGCGGTGTTAGATCCTATAAAATTAGTGATCACCAACTATCCTGATGGCAAGTCTGAGCAACTTACAGCCATTAACAATCCAGAGCTTGAAACGCCAACAACAAGAGAGATTCCATTCTCAAAGACGCTATATATCGAGCGAGCGGACTTCATGGAAGATGCGCCTAAAAAGTTCTTCAGATTGTCGCAAGGCAGAAATGTAAGACTGAAATATGCCTATATTATTCACTGCGATGGAGTAGTGAAGGATAAGGATGGTGAGATCATTGAAGTGCAATGTAGTTACTATGAAAATAGTAGAAGTGGATCAGATGTATCAGGCGTAAAGGCCAAAGGTACATTACATTGGGTATCTGCGGAGCATGCTATTGATGGGCAAGTCAATGTATATGATCGTCTATTTACAGACCCAGAGCCTACGGGGCATGAGGATAAAGATTTTACAGAATTCTATAATCCAGACTCTCTAAAAATCAATAAAAACGCAAAATTAGAACCAGCTTTGGCTCAAGTACCTGCTAAAACAGCATTCCAATTTATGAGGTTAGGTTATTTCTATAGTGATGATGAGCATACGGAAGCAATGCCAATATTCAATAAGACGGTAGGACTCAAGGGGGCCTGGAAGCCTAAGAATAAGTAAACTTACTATGGATAAAACATAGTCCGTATATTAGCATCATGAGTGATCATAGAGTCATATTATACAATAGTCAATTTGAGCTGACCATCAAGCGTCTTGCCCATCAGTTGATAGAAAACTATGATGACTTCAATAATACTTCGATCATAGGCATTCAAGAGACAGGGGTATATACGGCCAATCGTATTGTACAAGTACTACAAGATTTAGGAATTTCTGTAGAATTTGGGAAACTGGATATCACTTTTTATCGCGATGATTATCGTTTGAGAGCAGAACCGCTCAAGGCTAGTAGTACTGAAATCGATTTTTCATTGGACGGGAAAAGGGTCATCCTAGTGGATGATGTATTATATACAGGTAGAACAATACATGCAGCCATGTCAGCTTTGCAAGATATAGGGCGTAGCTCCCATGTAGAACTGGTCGTGATGGTAGACCGCCGTTTCAATCGCCACTTGCCGATCAAAGCAGATTATGTGGGCCTTACCGTAGATGCTCTCGAACAAGCCTACGTACGAGTCAAGTGGAAAGATATTGACGGTGCTGATGAAATATTATTTTTCGAATCAAATAAGCAATAATTAGATGGAGTCCTCTCTAAGTACAAAACATCTACTCGGTATAAAATATATCACTTCAGAGGATATTCGTTTAATTTTTGATACGGCTCTACAGTTTAAGGATGTGATCAATAGACCAATCAAAAAAGTACCGTCTTTACGTGATATTACCATCGCAAATTTATTTTTTGAAAATTCCACTCGGACGAAGTTGTCTTTTGAGTTAGCTGAAAAACGTCTTTCGGCCGATGTAATTAATTTTTCTGCGGCGGCATCTTCTGTGAAAAAAGGAGAGACCCTCTTAGATACAGTCAATAATATATTATCCATGAAAGTGGATATGCTAGTCATGAGGCATCCCGCGCCAGGAGCGCCTATGTTTTTGTCACAGCATATTGATGCAAGTATTGTAAATGCAGGTGATGGTACCCATGAGCATCCTACTCAGGCACTTTTAGATGCTTATAGCATGGCTGAAAAGTTGGGTGACTTAGAGGGCAAAAAAATACTTATAGTTGGAGATATCAAGCATTCTAGAGTTGCATTGAGCAATATTTTTTGTTTGCAAAAATTAGGAGCTACAGTCAGAGTATGTGGCCCGCCTACATTGATCCCTAAGCATATCAAAGAGCTAGGAGTAGAAGTTTCATACAATATCCGAGAATCACTAAACTGGTGTGATGTGGCCAATATATTGAGGATTCAATTGGAACGACAGGATGTTAAGTATATTCCTTCACTTAGAGAATATGCACAGCATTTTGGAGTCAATAAGAAACTCTTAGATTCGCTCGATAAGGAAATAGTAATTATGCATCCGGGCCCTATGAATCGAGGAGTGGAGATCACCAGTGATGTAGCTGATTCTGAGCATTCTATCATCTTACAACAGGTAGAAAACGGAGTTGCCATTCGTATGGCAGTATTATTCTTATTGGCAGGTAATAGATCGTAGAATGTTAAACATTTGATAATTCATCTGGTAAAGGATAGATAGATGTCTAACTATTCGTCAGTATTATAGAATTTTGTAGTTGTAGTAAAAAGAATATGATGAATTCATTTTTTAAGTCGGTAATATTCGTGAGTTTCATGATTATGACCTGTACTTTGGTCGGTCAGAGGAATATTAAAGTTACGGTTGATAACTACCAAAACGATACTTTAATACTCGGTTATTATTTTGCTGATCGACAATTGGTGAAGGATACCTTAATTTCAGAAAATCAAAAAGATTTTCTGATTACAGATACAGATTCGCTACACAGCGGCATGTACCTTTTATTAGTAAAGCCATCTAATAGTTTTATTCAATTTTTGGTCCCAGAAGATGATCGAGAATTTGATATCACCTTCAGCTACAATGCACTAGAAGATATCAAGTACCAAGGATCTAGAGTAAATGAAGATTTTCAGAAATACTTGAAATTTCTAAGTGATCAACGCATACAATCAGAAGAGCTCAATGCTAAACGAGAAGAGCAAGACTCTCTCGGAAAACCTACAGAAGCGATTACCCAAAAAATCGAAAAATTAAATAATAAAGTAGATAACTATCAAACTAAACTACTGAAATATCATCAAAATAATGTCTTAGCTAAATTGATCAATTCAGGGAATGATATCGATATACCTGAATTTTCTGGAACAGAAGAGGAGATCCGATTTCAGCGATTTTTATACTACAAGGAGCATTATTTTGATCATGTTGATATCTCAGATCAACAGAATATATATATGCCGTACATGCATCAGCGGGT
>JAHDGW010000230.1 GCA_020631635.1 Saprospiraceae bacterium | reverse complement strand
AAAAAGAAGAAAGTATTGGAAAAACCTTTTATGAGTTATTTGACTACATAGACGAAGATAGTAAAAACGCCATTTATCAATACATACAAAAGCCTGTTGGACAATTTAGGCGGGTACTCGAAGTAAAAACTTCTGGTAATAAATTAAAATGGGTAGAAAATAGATTTCAAATATCTTATGATGCCAATGGTAATCCAACGGGTACCGTAGGCTCCTTTATAGACGTAACACAACTAAAAGAAACTCAACTACAGCTCGAAGCTGCCAAAGAAGAGGCCGAACTTGCCAATGAAGCAAAATCTAAGTTTCTAAATGTCATGTCTCATGAAATAAGAACACCGCTCAATGGTATCATTGGACTATCCAATATACTTATCCTAGAAGATCATCTGGACTCACAGACCGAAAACCTAAACGCCCTGAAGTACTCCTCTGAGCACCTTTTGCATCTAGTCAATGATGTGCTAGACTACAATAAGATACTTGCAGGAAAGATCGAACTCGAGAAGAAAGACTTCAATTTAGACTACATCTTGGGTGCATTACGTAAAAACTTTCAACCATTGGCCATAGAAAAAGGTATCCGGTTTAAAGTGAAAAAGGATGAAGATATACCCATGGCTCTGATTGGAGATCGTACGAGACTATTTCAAATATTAAATAATTTGGTATCCAATGCCATAAAATTTACCGCCACTGGAAAAGTAGAACTCTCCTTAGAACTCATACACCAACATAGAAATAAGTGTACCCTATTATTTGAAGTGATAGATACTGGTAGCGGTATACCGAAAGAAAGTCAAGCAAAGATCTTTGAAGATTTTGTCCAAGCAGATTCAAGTATCACAAGAAAATTTGGAGGCACAGGTTTGGGGCTATCTATTTGTAAAAGGCTCCTCCACATCATGGATAGTGATCTTCAACTGGAAAGTTCTGCTGGGAAGGGTAGTAATTTCTTTTTTGAAATAAAATACGAGATCAGTGAAGACTATAATCGAGAAGATAATATAGAAAGTGTAGATCTCAATAGCTCTTTCTCTGGTCTAGAAAATTTAAATATCCTTATTGCCGATGACTATAGCATGAATGTCATGGTGTTAAAACGCTTTCTACAAAAATGGGGATGTACATTTGACGTCGCAAAAAATGGTCAAGAAGCACTTAACCTACATCAAAAAAATGACTACCATTTAGTCTTAATGGACCTACAAATGCCAGTGATGGATGGATTTGAAGCAACCAAAAAGATCCGTAACCTAGGTCAGGCCAAATCTAATATCCCAATAGTCGCATTGACAGCCACTACTCAATCAGAAATTAAAGAAAAGGCACTAAAAGCGGGAGTGGATGCATTTTTAAGTAAACCCTTCAATCCGATACATCTATTCAATACCATAAAATCATTGCTAGATACCGTACCCGTCGAATCTGGAGTAAATTAATGGAACTGATATAAGCTATCATAAATCTGTACCCGCTCCCAGAGGTCAGCATTTACTTTCTTAAAATGATCGTGTATGGGATCTATCTGATAAGCATCATGAGCTGCTTTATTTTTGAAAAAAGTAATCCATGCATAATCATAGCTATTATCTACTACAGACCTCGGCGTCATAGCTGGTGGACCGTAGTAAACTTTTGAAATACTCTCAATCTTCGCCATTTCGGCCAACGATGACTCAAATTTTTCTTTTTCTACTTCTGTGGCATCCTCTTTTAACCAGAAATATACTGAATGAACAAATCCAATGTCTTCCACTTCAGTACTCTCTACTCGTTCAACATTATCTTTTTGGCTAGAGTTATCCATTGATTGGCAGGAAAGTACAAAAAGAGAGCAGAGTATTATGAAACAACGCATATGAGAGGATTTATAAAATGTTCGACCCACAACATAATGAATAAGATAATTAGACTCATTCTAAATAAAATGGAACATGCGCAGGTATTGGGGTTTTACATGATAACATTTAGCTTTGTAAGTATCAAGACAAATTAAAATTTAACAATGAATTGGTTCAGCAAATTTATCACTTCAAGTATAGGTAAGAAGCTTCTTATGAGCCTTACTGGGCTGTTTCTTATTCTATTTCTGATAGTTCACTTAGCAGGTAATCTTTCTCTACTGGCAAACGATGGTGGAGAAACTTTCAATGCCTACACTGACTTTATGAGTCACAATCCACTCATCCAGACAGTAGCGAAAGGAAATTACCTCTTCATACTATTACATGCCATCTTAGGAATTGTATTGGCAGTCACCAACAAAAAAGCGAAAGGCGGTAAATATGCCGTTACGCCAAAAAATAATACAAGCTGGGCTTCCAATAATATGGCATTGCTTGGAATACTAATTTTTGCATTTTTATTTATGCATATGGGGCACTTCTGGTACAATTTCAAATTTGGAGATATGGAATACACCTATCAACTGGCCGATGGCAGTATGGTATTGGACGCTTACGCCAAAGTAAATGCAATTATGTCAGAGACGGTTTGGATGGTTGCATATCTTGTAGGATTAGCAGCATTGGCCTTTCACCTATGGCATGGCTTTGCCAGTGCTTTCCAAACACTAGGACTTAATCATAAAAAATATACACCGCTCATCCATGGACTAGGAAAAGTATTTTCTATCGTAGTACCTGCTGGATTTGCTGTATTACCACTATATATCTACTTCAACTAAGATCACTATGACTATGAAATTAGACTCAAAAATACCGAAGGGAGATTTAGCTACTAAATGGTCAGAGTATAGAGGGACCATGAATCTCGTAGCCCCTAATAATAAACGCAGAATAGAAATCATCGTTGTAGGTACTGGTCTTGCTGGTGCATCGGCTGCGGCTACTTTTGGAGAATTGGGGTACAATGTGAAAGCATTTACCTTCCATGATAGCCCACGTAGAGCGCATAGTATTGCGGCCCAAGGAGGTATCAATGCGGCTAAAAACTATCAAAACGACGGTGATAGCATATACCGATTATTTTACGATACCATAAAAGGTGGTGATTACCGTTCACGAGAAGCTAACGTACATCGTCTAGCAGAAGTGAGTACTGAGATCATCGACCAATGTGTAGCCCAAGGAGTACCATTTGCCCGAGAATACGGAGGTTTGTTGGCGAATAGGTCCTTCGGGGGTGTTCAGGTATCACGTACATTTTATGCAAAAGGACAAACAGGACAGCAATTATTGCTCGGAGCATATCAGGCGCTCTCTCGTCAAATATCATTAGGCAACGTGAAGATGTATAATCGTCACGAAATGTTAGACCTGGTGAAAGTAGACGGGAAAGCCCGGGGAATCATAGCTAGAAATCTCCTTACTGGAGAATTGGAGAGACATGCAGCTCATTGTGTTGTACTTGCTTCGGGCGGATATGGTAATGTATTTTATCTATCCACCAATGCGATGGGCAGCAACGTCTCCGCAGCATGGAGATCTGTAAAAAGAGGAGCCTTGATGGCAAATCCTTGTTTTACACAGATCCACCCGACATGCATCCCTGTGTCAGGAGACTATCAGTCTAAGCTGACGCTTATGAGTGAATCCCTCAGAAATGATGGACGAGTATGGGTACCCAAGACCAAAGAAGATGCCCGAGCAATCGCCAATAGAACTAAAACGGCATTGGATATTGCGGAAGAGGATCGCGATTATTACTTAGAGCGAAGATATCCTGCCTTTGGTAACCTTGTACCACGAGATGTAGCTTCAAGAGCTGCAAAGACTGCTTGCGATGAAGGTAAAGGCGTAAATAAAACAGGTCTTGCTGTATTTCTTGATTTTGCCGCAGCGATAGAGCGATATGGAAAAGCCGAAGCGACATCACAACGTATCGAAAACCCTGATAAAGCCACGATCACAAGACTTGGTGAAGCCGTGGTAGAGCAAAAGTATGGTAACCTCTTTGAGATGTATGAAAAAATCACGGGAGAGAATCCATACAAAATGCCTATGAAAATATTCCCAGCCGTACATTACACCATGGGCGGAGTATGGGTTGATTACAATTTGGAAACTAACGTACCAGGACTATTTGCCCTAGGGGAAGCTAATTTCTCTGATCACGGTGCCAATAGACTTGGAGCATCGGCACTCATGCAAGGTCTTGCTGATGGATACTTTGTGATACCTTATACGATAGGTCAGTTCTTATCTAATGAAATCAGAACACCTAATATCAATCCTGATCTTCCAGAGTTTAAGCAAGCCGAGGAAGAAACTCATGCGAGACTACAGCGACTACTCGATATAAAAGGTAATCAATCTGTAGAAAGCTTCCATAAGCGTCTTGGTAAGATCATGTGGGAGTATTGTGGTATGTCTCGTAATGCAGAAGGACTTAAAAAAGGTCGTCAGATGATACGTGATCTCAGAGCAGAATTCTATAGCGATGTTTTTGTACCCGGTACACAAGAAGAATATAATCCTGAGTTAGAGAAAGCTGCAAGAGTAGCTGACTTCATGGAACACGGAGAACTTATGATGGTGGATGCCCTTGATCGTAATGAATCATGTGGTGGTCACTTTAGAGAAGAGTATCAAACTCCTGAAGGAGAAGCTATGCGTAATGATGAAGATTATACGTATGTAAGTGCTTGGGAGTGGGATGATGACAATCCGATCCTCCATAAAGAAGAACTTGAGTTTGAGAATGTGGAGTTGAAGACGAGATCGTATAAGTAGTATTCTAGTTGACTAGTTGACAGTTGCTGGTTGACAGTCCTCATGAATTACACTGATCTTTTTAAAAAATTAAATTGGGTGAAAGATTATAAGGACTTGGAGGTTTGGAAAAGATCGTTTTCTTTGGCCTCAGATTGCTTGAAATATCTAAATTTAAATCGAGTCAAAGGATTCGAGGCTTTATTACATCAGATACAAAAAAGTGCAGTTTCGGTACCAAGTAATATTGCAGAAGGAATAGGAAGAAGTTCTAATAAAGAAACTATACGTTTTTTAATCATTGCTCGAGGTTCTCTCTACGAACTAGAAACTCAAATTTTGCTACTAAGCGAATCCAGTCCTATGGATAGCCAAAAAGCAAATGAATGGTTAGAAAAGATAAAAACCGTAGGCAAAATGCTAAGTGGTTTAATAAATTATTTCAGATCAAAACTCTAGCACTGACAACTGACAACTGACAACTGACAACTGACAACTGACAACTGACAACTGAC
>JAHDGW010000229.1 GCA_020631635.1 Saprospiraceae bacterium | reverse complement strand
AATAGCGAATAAGCCTCTATAAGCATTACATCACCAGAGAGTATTGCTTGATTGGTCCCAAATTTTGCAAAAGCAGTCGGCTTACCCCTCCTGACCTCAGCATCATCCATGATATCATCATGCAGTAAGGTAAAGTTGTGAAATACTTCCATACTCGCCGCCGCGGGTAAAGCAAAGGTGACATTGCTTTTATAAATTTGGTAGGCAAGCATAAGTAAAACAGGTCGAAATCGCTTACCTCCATGCGCCAAGGTATAATCAATCGGAGTATAAAGGCCGGCTACATCATCCTGATGTCGTTGCAATTGTAGATAATCAGAAAATTGATCACGGAGCTGTTTTGTAATATTCATGCGGATGGTATCTTCGATAAAGATAAATCAATGCGCTCACCTAATGTTTAAAACTACGATTATAAAATTCTGTTTTCTTGTATTTGTTATTATGGGCATAGTCTCTTGTGTCGAAGATCAAAACGAAGAACTTATCATACAAAATGCAGTCATTTTTGATGGTATAGATGATAAAAAACTATATGAAGCCATCTCAATCATAGATGGACGAATTGCGATGATAGGCTCTAAATCTAAGGTGCTATCTAGCGCGGGAGCCAATGCTCAAATCATTGATGCTAACGGGGGATTTGTTATGCCTGGATTTATAGAAGGGCATGGCCACTTTTCTGGATTAGGAAAAAGCTTGCAAAATCTAAACTTCCTCAACAGTGCCAACTGGGATGAAGTGGTCAAGATGGTAGAAAATAAAGTTGCGAAATCAGAAAAAAATAGCTGGATCGAAGGACGAGGTTGGCATCAAGAAAAATGGAATAAGCAACCCATCGATCACGAACATGGCTATCCTACCCACTATCTACTGAGTGAAGTATCACAAAATAATCCCGTCATCTTGTATCATGCCAGCGGACACTCTTTATTTGCCAATGCCCGAGCTATGGAACTAGCTGGTATATCAAAAGAAACGGCAGATCCCGCTGGAGGAAAAATCGTACGAGATGCTAATGGAAATGCAATCGGAGTATTTGAAGAGCGAGCTATGGACCTTATTTATCACAGTTATCAAGAATACCTAAAAACACTCTCTGAGGAGGAACAATCCGAAAAATGGCATAATGGTATCCTACTCGCTACAGAGGAGGCTGTACGTAAGGGAATCACATCATTTCAGGATGCTGGGGCTAAAATGTTTGAAATAGAACGGTATAAAGCATTGGCAGATCAAGGCGAACTAGGTATAAGATTATGGTCTATGATTAGGCATAGCTCGGCTGAGATGAATGGTAAGCTTGATCGGTACAAAATTGTGAATGCAGGAAATGGATTTTTTACTTGCAATGCGATCAAAACAGAAGTGGATGGCGCATTGGGATCATATGGGGCTTGGTTACTTGAGGAATATAGTGACAAAGGCGGATTTGTAGGGCAAAATACAACGGAGATATCGGAGGTAGAATCCATCGCTAAATTGGCCAAAACTAATGGAATGCAACTCTGTGTTCATGCCATAGGTGATCGAGCCAATCGCGAAGTCCTAGATCTGATAGAGCATGAAATAAACAGTGGTCTACAAAAAGATCATCGATGGCGTATCGAACACTCTCAGCATCTTAGTACTGCAGATATTCCTAGATTTGCTCAGCTAGGTGTTATTCCCTCGATGCAAGGTATACATTGTACCTCCGATGCACCCTTTGTAGAAAAAAGGCTAGGACCAGTACGAAGCAAAGAAGGTGCATACGCATGGAGAAGTTTAATGAATCACGGATCTAAAATCATCAATGGTACCGATGCCCCTGTGGAGGATGTAGATCCACTTAAAAGCTTTTATGCAAGTGTTACTAGGAAAAGAACAGATACTGGGTTTGAGTTTTTTACAGAACAAAAAATGACTCGACTCGAAGCATTACAAAGTTATACAATCAACTGTGCTTATGCTGCCTTTGAAGAACAGGATAAAGGTTCGCTGGAGATAGGAAAATATGGAGATCTCGTCATTTTAGACCAAAACCTACTCTCCTGTACTGATGCTGAAATTCTCAAGGCTAAAATATTATATACCATCATTAATGGTAAAATTGTATATGAAAAGTAAAAAAAAGATTTCTCAAAAACTTATCACCGCCATTGCCATTTCTGGCTCATTAGCAGTGTTACTCGGAGCCTTTGGGGCACATTATCTCAAAGCAGAGCTATCAGAAATGTCATTAGCAAGCTATAAGACAGGTGTTCAATATCATTTTATACATACGCTTGCTGCTCTAGGAGTACTTGCTCTATTTAGATCAGATACCAGTAAAACAAAAATTACAGTGCTTCTCTTTCTGATTGGTAATCTACTTTTTGCAGGAAGCATTTATGCATTGACTACCCAGTCTATCACAGGTCTATCTGTCTCATGGCTAGGTCCTATTACCCCTATTGGTGGAGTACTCTACATCATGGGGTGGATAAGTATTATCTTTCTATCTTTTAACCCCAAAGCCTAAAACTATGCCCACGTTATACGAACAATATAAAGCCCAAATGTCTAAACTTGCTGATCTATCTGGTGCCATGGCTACCCTCCATTGGGATCAAGAGGTGAATATGCCTAAAAATGGTGCAGCAAGTAGAGGTAAACAGATCGCTACATTATCAGCTATCACTCATGAGCAATTTACCAATGAAAAGATCGGTAATCTACTCAACCGTATGGAGCGTATGACTAGCCTAGATAATGCGCAAAAAAAGAATATCGCCATCACACGTAAGCAATATGATAAGGCTACTCGATTTGATGAAGCATTTGTCATCAAACGATCTCAGGCGATCTCACATGCATTCGCGAGCTGGATAGCAGCGAGACAGGCGGATGATTACGGTATATATAAAGATGCATTGCAGGAGATCATTGATATCAAAAAAGAAGAGGCCAAGATTATTGGTTATAAGGATCACCCGTACGATGCCTTATTGGACGAATATGAACCTGGACTTACGACAGCCCGAGTCACTGAAATATTTGACCATGTGAAATCTGAGCTAAAACCGCTTTTGAAAAAAATCAGAAAATCAAAAAAAATCAGTACCAAAATACTGAAAGGTCATTTTGACAAAGATATACAATGGCAATATGGCTTAAATATCTTGAAGCAAATCGGTTATGATTTTGAAAGTGGTCGTCAAGATATCTCGGAGCATCCGTTTAGCACGAGTTTAGGGCCGGGTGATATAAGAGTCACTACCCGTATAGATGAGTCTGATTTCTGTAATATGCTATTTAGTACGATCCATGAAGGTGGACATGCACTGTATGAGCAAGGTCTGCCAGCCTCAGAATATGGTCTAGCGACAGGGTCTTATATAAGCCTAAGCATACACGAATCACAGTCTCGACTTTGGGAAAATCATGTTGGTAGGAGCAAGGAATTTTGGTCATACAATTATCCAAGTCTTCAACAACATTTTCCCAGATCCTTCAAAAAGAAGAGCCTTAAGAAATTCTACAAAGCGATCAATGCCATATCCCCCGGTTATATCAGAACCGAAGCTGATGAATTGCATTATCACTTCCACGTAATCATACGATTTGAAATCGAGCAAATGATTATGAAAGGCGAGGTCTCTGCCAAAGAACTGAAAGAGCTTTGGAATGAAAAATATAAGGAATATCTCGGTATCAAGGTGAAAAGTGATAAACTGGGAGTATTGCAAGATGTACATTGGGCACATGGTGGCATCGGATATTTTCCCACTTATTCATTGGGTAGTTTCTACGCTGCACAGTTTTATCAACAAGCGGTGAAAGATAAGCCCAAAATAGAATCTAAAATTGAAAAGGGTGATCACTCTACCCTACTCAAATGGTTACGTAAAAATATACACAACCATGGAAGACGCTACGAAGCCGAAGAATTATGTGAGCGGATCACTGGAGAGCAACTTAATGTGGAGCATTTTCTCCGTTATGCTCGAAAAAAGTATGGAAAGATTTATGGTTTTTAAATAGAAAAAATGAAACCCTTCATACTTATTCTCCTATCCACCTTATCCATTTCTTGTGACTCTCAAGAGAAGATTTCGAATACTCTCAAGGCCTCCAATGGATCTCAAATTGCGCAATATGTTACGAGTGCATTTCAAGATTCTAAAGGAAATTTATGGTTTGGTACAATTGCAAAAGGAATAGCCAGATACAATGGAAATACACTGAGATATTTCACCACGGAGGACGGACTTCCTTCTGATCGTGTGATTAGTGTATGCGAGGATCAAGTCGGTGTATTATGGTTCGCAACTGGCCATGGTATTTCTTCATTAAAAGATGAAAAATTTACCAATTATGTAGTCAAAGAAGATCACCCTTTGAGCAATATGGTCAGCCAAGTCTTTATTGATCAAAACGGCGAGTTTTGGATAGGTACTTGGAATGGTGTCTATACCTTTGATGGTCAATCCTTCTCGGCCTTTGCGATACCCTATCCAGAGGTCGATACGCCGATCAATCCTGATACTCAAAACTGGATTACAGAAATCAATCAAGCTCCTAATGGCAAGCTTTGGTTTGCGAGAGATGGGTATGGAGCTTGTGCTTTTGATGGTACTTCCTTTTCACATGTCCTTAAGAAAGATGGCCTCCACTCCAATAACATTACTGATATAGAATTTGACCAAGACGGTAGCATATGGTTTGCTTCAAGAGTTGCTGAAAAAGACAATCCTGAACCAGCTAAAAAATCAGGTGCCGGAGGTGTAAACAAATGGACGCCAAATAATATCATTTCCTTCCCTGAAATAGAGGCATTCAACCGTGATGATGTATACCAAATCTATAAAGACAACTCCAACTATATATGGATCAGCACCGTCAAAAATGGTGTCTATAAGTATGATGGCAAGTCATTTAGACATTATGCAGTGCCTATCTCCATCATGGGTATGACCAATGATAAAAAAGGTAATTTATGGTTGGCTGGTGCAGGCGGATTATATAAAATCAATAAACATGACGAACTGGAGAATGTATCTACGCTAGGCCCTTGGGATTAATGAATACAAACTCAGCGCTGATACGTAGATATAGCTAAGGGTAAAAAATACACGTAATAGGAAGTTCATTCAGCTCATCGAAATGGCTCATGAGAAAAAACCGAAATCAATTCATAAACTACAAGCTAAGTGATCAACTTCAATATTCTGTAT
>JAHDGW010000228.1 GCA_020631635.1 Saprospiraceae bacterium | reverse complement strand
ATTCATTAAACGTAGAACTTAAAAATCTAGTATTGGACAGAATCTCTCTAGGGTATTTTGCCAAAAACTATGATGGATTGATTGAATACACTGGAGAAAATGATATTTTCTATTCTATTATCAATGAAAGTGACCCGATTATATTTTTTGAAAATAAGACCGATTGGCAATCTAGATTGGAGCTCGGTAATGGCAGAGCAAGAGGTATTGAGCTAAGCGTAGATCACAAAATGAATAGGCTATCTCTCCTCTGGAATTTGACGCTATCGTCATCAACCCGCAACTTTGATAACCTCAATGATGGGGAAGATTTTCCTTATAGATATGATCGACCTGTTGATCATTTTATCTCTGCTGGGTATCAATTAAATGATCATTGGTCTGCCAAGGCAGAGTTTAGTTACGGTAGTGGGGCTGCATATTCTTTAGCCCTAGAGCAATTTCTTACACCTGAGGGCGATACGATACGTATTAGCGATGGTCGAAATAAGCAACGATTACCTGCCTTCCATCATCTTGATCTTTATGTGACATACACTAAGGCTAAGCCGAAAGGAATATTGAGTATACAAGTAGGAGTATATAATGTATATAATCGTCTCAACCCTTTCTACGTGTATCAGTACAACGACTCTGTACAAAATCAATTACGGCTGCGTCAAGTAAGTCTATTCCCAATACTGCCTAGTATCAATATCAATTGGAAGTTTAAGCCGCAAAAGTATCGGAGATCAAGGCCAGAATGATATAAATGGGTAATTTTTTGTCTTCTTGGAGATAATCATGTATTTTTAAGAGGTGAAGTTGATCTACAAATATTCATTGTTCATTGTAATCATTGGCCTGGCGTCATGTGCCAAAGACATTGATATTGAGTTCAAAGACTTCAATTCGCGACTAGTTATCAATTCTACTTTCAACCCAGACTCTATATTTACGGTACATATCAGTAAGACTGGAAATCTTGCAGATGCAGAAGATAATGTAGAGGATATAGATTATGCTAAAGTACTATTGAGTTGTGATACTTTTGAAGATTCCAAAATACTGACCTCGATAGGAGGCGGGAAATATATCTCTAGTACTTTATATCCTGAGGTAGATGTTACGTATTCCATAGAGGTAGAAGTTTCTGGATTTAAAACTGCTTATGCTCGTGGCAAGGTTCCTAGTCCAGTAGTCATTTCAAGCATAGATACGGCGATGATCATTGAGACTAGGGGTGAAGCTCTACAAGTAGCCTTTGACATCGAATCAACCAATACTAATGATGATTCTGAATATTATATATGGGATATCTATAATGTAAATTCTGTTAAAGGAAGTAATTCAAATCCGTTTGCTCAAGAAGATTGGATACAGAATGCATGGCTCAATACGTCATATTCAGACACTGATATTATTGCCGATAGCAATCAGTTGCAGTCTAAGATATTTTACCAAAATCAAAACGGTAGTAGCATTGTTAAAGGTAGTGTATTGTCATTTGATAATGATATATTCAATGGCAATACGGTTGGGAACAACCAAGATAGTGTCAAACTTATGCTTAGATTATTATCGGTGAGTCCTGAGCTTTATGAGTATAGTAAGTCTGTGGAGCTTTATAATATCAATCGCAACATAGGATCCAATCAATCGTCTCCATTGGAGATTTACAGCAACGTAGAAAATGGATTGGGAATATTTGGAGGATACAATCAAACTCTCACTGAATTATAATGCATATTAGCCCAATTGAATTTGGTACTCCTGATTATGCCCTTTCTATTCGACTGCGAGATCTAATTTTGCGTAAGCCCCTCAAGATGCAATTTCAGGAAGAAGATTTGGCTACAGAGTATGATTCATATCACCTAGCGGCTTTCGATGTAGACCATTTAGTAGTGGCATCACTTATCATGAAACCTATAGATACTCATACAGTAAAAATGAGACAGGTGGCGGTTGCAGATAATATGCAAGGCACTGGTATAGGTAGCCGATTAGTCGTATATGCAGAGACCTTTGTTAAGTGGAAAGGTTTTGATAACATCGTACTGAATGCCAGAGCAACAGCCAAGAGATTTTACCTTAAACATATGTATACTACAGATGACAAAGTCTTTCAGGAGGTAGGTTTAGATCATTATAAGATGACTAAAAAACTCTAAGATCAATTGCACTTTTAAATGTCGTATTATATGATATTTGAAAAGAATCAGGATCTAAGCGAAAAACACAGTAAAGCCTCAGAAACGTATTTTTAAATACTACTTTTAGTTAAATCAGATATGGGTCATTTTATTATCCAATGGGTGTCATTATTGCTTATCAAAGCATTTTGCTTAATATCAATAGGATAAGAGGCAATATCATTACCCCATCGAGTAATCCCGTATATTGATAATCATGATTCGCTTTTTTCATACTAGATATCAATATCGCAGTGAGGACATAAGTAATTAAGAGAGGAATGAAATAGAAGGCTTGGATGATAAAGTATATTTTTGCAGAAAGTAATATTAATGCACATAGTATCAGCAATAGATGAGATAAACCAATCAGTTGGTTAGTACCTAGTAATGTGGCTAAAGTCTTCGTATTAGAAGCGATATCAACGTCTTTATCTCTGAGATCAAATGGGATAGTAATTGCGAATATGAATAAAAACCTTTCCACTGACAAAATACTCAACTCATCTAGGGCCAGGTAGGGAGCAAGAGGTATGGTAATGGTCAAGAAACTCCAGGTGATCGATATCAAAAAAATCTTGATATAAGGTAAATCTCTGATTCGCCTAGCTTTGGGTAAAATCGGAACGACGTATAAAAGTCCTAATAACATAGGCAGTACGATGAGATACATTTGTTCTATACTCAGCTTAGAAGCGTATACAATGGCAAGTATACCAGCTATCCCAGCATATAATTTTATATGCAGCCTAAATTGATTGATTACCTCAAAACGACCTTGATCACTAAATGACTTCACTTTATTGATGCCTATAAGTCGATGTATACCATAAAGTGCGACCGTCCCTGAAAATAAAAAACATACATAGTTTAGATCAAGCTGAGAGGTATTGGCCCAATATGAAAAGGCGCATAGACATGCAGCACAGACACCAATATGAAGGTTACTGTACAAATAGAAGTTTATGAAATGTCTTAAGACCTTCAATTAGAATTGGACTTTTGGTACAAATACTAAAAGTATTTAAAACTTTGATTGTTTTTGATCGTCAACAGTGTTTCATACATCAATTTGATCACGTTTTCTACATCGTCTTTATGAGCCATTTCTACCGTGGTATGCATGTATCTTAAAGGTAAAGATATGAGTACTGAGGGCACTCCACCATTACTATACGCAAAAGCATCAGTATCCGTCCCCGTGCTACGAGATGAAGCTGATCGCTGAAAAGGTATTTTGTTTTTCTCAGCTACATCTATGACTTGTTGTAACAACTTATTATGTACTGCTGGAGCATAGGTAAGACTAGGACCTTGACCCGATTTTGTATCACCTTGTATTTTAGCATTGACGAGGGGGGTGCCTGTATCGTGACAAACGTCCGTTACGATAGCCACATTAGGTTTGATCGTATCTGCGATCATCTCTGCTCCTCGCAATCCTATTTCTTCCTGAACAGCATTGACGATATATAGAGAATAGGGCAACTTCTTCTTGCTCTTTTTCAGTAATCTAGCAACTTCAGCTACACAAAATCCTCCCATCCTATTATCCAATGCTCTACCTACATAATAGCGATCATTGAGTATTGAAAGTTCATCTTCATAGGTGATAACACAGCCTACATGTATACCCATAGCCAAGACTTCATCCTTATCTTTGGCTCCGACATCAATGAATATATTATTAACAGTAGGAGCAAGGTTTGCGTCTTTACCTTTACGAGTATGTATCGCTGGCCATCCAAAGACACCTTTTACGATTCCTTTTGAGGTATGGATATTTACTTTTTTACTTGGAGCAATAGTATGATCAGAACCACCATTTCTGATTACCTGCAAAAAACCATCATCAGAGATGTAATTGACAAACCAAGAGATTTCATCCGCATGACCCTCAATGACAACCTTAAATTTTTTACCAGGATTGATTACCCCATAAGCAGTGCCATAGTTATCTAGATGAGTTTCGTCTACATACGGTTTGATATAATCGATCCACAGCTTTTGACCCTCTGCTTCAAAACCAGTAGGAGAGGCGTTATTAAGGTATTTAAACAGAAATTTTTCCGCACTTTTATTTATAATGGGCATAGTATTTATCGTTATTCTTATTCAATTATGAGTTTTGTTCAGACCAAGCTACAGGGTCTTGATTCCATGAGCGTAGTAGTTCTATATCACTAGCGCTGATCAGTTCTTCTTTTTGGGCTACATCGACTAGGGTAGGGTAATCAGTAACCGTTTTAAAAGGTATACTTGCTTTTGTAAAGTTGTGAATAGCCTCATCAAATCCGTAGGTAAATATCGCTAGCGTACCTACTACTTCATGGCCTGCCTCCTTTACCGCATCGATAGCTGAGATGCAGCTACCTCCTGTAGAGATAAGGTCTTCTATCATAAGTACTTTTTGCCCTGCTTGGATTTCACCTTCTATTTGATTTTGCCGACCATGACCTTTCGGCTTAGACCTTACGTAGGCAAAGGGCTTATGCATGTAATCAGCTAGAAGAGCTCCATGAGCGATACCAGCAGTTGCTACTCCTGCAATGATATCGAAAGCCCCTAAGCTTTGGCTTAGTTCGGCAAGGGCTTCCTTGATAAGATCCCTCACCTCCACATGACTGAGACTTACACGATTGTCACAGTAGATAGGTGATTTTCTTCCAGAGGCCCAGGTAAATGGACTTTGAGGACTTAGCTTTATTGCTTTTATTTGCAGCAGTTTTGATGCAAGTTCAATATTATAATTCATAGACTTAATCAAGAATTTTAACTGACCACAAATGTACAAATTATACATCAATGAAAAGCCGCTTATATTGTGCTCTACCGATGAGTTGCAGAATATTGAAAATCAATACGTTGGTCAGAAGGTATTATCCTCTCGTTATAATGGAAAGATTAAAACGATACTACATCATGTAGATATGATGGAAAAAGGACAAACACATGATGCAGTCATTATTTTTAACGATGAGTATGAAAGCCTTAAAAAGGAGTTGAAATCTCTTTTTAAGATAGTGAAAGCGGGTGGTGGCGTTGT
>JAHDGW010000227.1:1101-5224 GCA_020631635.1 Saprospiraceae bacterium | reverse complement strand
CCTTGGACAGTGACATTTTCTTCCCAAAATTAAATAAGGATCAGATGATGACCTTTTCTGATATCGCGGAAAAGTTTTTAATGACCCTAGGTCTAGAAGCAGAAAAATGTGCTTCTGAAGAAGAAGCAAAACAAAAAGCAGCTGTATGGGACTCTAGTCAATCTAGTTATCCTGTTTACTTCTTTAAAACAGATACTTCAGGTGAAAAATCATTTGAAGAATTTTATACGAGCAAAGATACCATTGATTTAAATCGATTTGAATCTTTAGGTATCGTAAGAAATAGCGCTATTCCGAAAAAAGAAGATATAGAAAAAACACTTGTGGAATTCAAACAATTATTCAATTCTGAAAGTGTATCCAAAGCTAAAATTGTAAGTTTAATATCTGAATATCTTCCTGACTTCAATCACATTGAAACAGGAAGAAGTTTAGATGAAAAAATGTAAAATCAACAATTTGTATCAACTATTTAAAAGAATATCAGATATTATATCTAGTGGAATCGCATTGATACTTTTGTCGCCCTTATTGATACCCATTGTGATAGGTTTAAAACTTACAGGAGAGGGTTATATATTCTACCTACAAGAAAGAGTAGGATTTAAAAATAAAATGTTCTCCATTTTTAAGTTCGCCACCATGCTTAAAGATAGTCCCAATATGGCAGGTGGAATTATCACAACTAAAAAAGATCCTAGAATTACTCCTATGGGTGGCTTTTTAAGGAAGTCTAAAATCAATGAGTTACCCCAACTTTTGAATATCTTTTTTGGAGATATTAGTGTAGTGGGGCCAAGGCCCATTATGCAAAAAAGTTTTGATGCCTATCCGGATGATGTTCAGCAAGTAATTTATAATGTAAAGCCTGGTCTTACAGGAATAGGATCCTTAATATTTAGAGACGAAGAAGAGCTCATAACACAAGTCAAAGAATCAGGTGGAGACACTTGGGACTTTTATAAAAATCAAATTTATCCCCATAAGGGTGAATTAGAAAAATGGTATCAAAAGAATCAATCCTTTTGGACAGATCTTAAAATAATTTTTGCTACTGCTTGGACCGTTTTACGTCCCAATAGTAACATAGCTTATGAGTGGTTTAAAAATTTACCTCAAAGAAAATTTTAAATGAATAAAGTTGATATAATAGCTGGAGCACGGCCTAATTTTATGAAAATCGGACCTATAGTTCATGCTATTCATAAACATAATGAAGTAAATACTACTAATAAAATAGCGTATCGACTCATACATACAGGACAACACTATGATAAAAAAATGAGCGATGAATTTTTTGAGCAGTTAAATATTCCTCAGCCCCATATTAATCTTGGTGTGGGAAGTGGATCAGCAGCTTGGCAAACGGGTAACATCATGATGAAATATGAAGAAGCCATCAAAGAATGGAAACCAGACCTTTGCTTAGTGGTAGGTGATGTTACTTCTACAATGGCTTGCTCTATTACGGCAAAAAAGGAATGGGTAAAAGTGGCACATGTAGAAGGAGGGATTAGGTCAGGAGATGAGAAAATGCCAGAAGAGATTAATCGAATGGTAACTGATAGTATTACAGATTATTTTTTCACAACATCTAAGGTTGCAAATGTCAACTTAAAATACTTGGGACACAGCGACGAAAAGATCTTTTACGTGGGAAATACGATGATTGATTCATTATTGGGGAATCTTAATCGATTGCAAAAGCCTAGTCTTTTTGATAAGAACAGCTTAGGTACTAATCCTTATCTCGTCATGACTTTACATAGACCATCCAACGTCGATGCTATGCAGAGTTTAAGCACATTGTTAGAAAACATAAATGATAATCTAGGAGGAAGAAAAGTTATTTTTCCGATGCATCCGAGAACAAAAAAGATGTACGATCAATTGGGGATGGATTATGGTAATCTCATAATTACAGGTCCAATGTCTTATCTGGAATTTATTTATTTGATTAAATATTCTAGTGGAGTTATTACAGATTCTGGTGGAATAACTGAAGAAACTACTGTCTTAGGAATACCATGTATGACTCTAAGAGATAGTACTGAACGACCAGAAACGGTAACAGAAGGCACGAATGAGATCGTAGGTACAGATCCAAAGAATATCACCCCTTATTTACAAAAACTAGTAAGTGGTGAATGGAAAAAAGGTAGTATACCAGAGCTATGGGATGGTAAAACTTCGGATAGAATTGTTAAGATTATTAGTGAATTATAGACTAGTATGAACCCAAACCACTACATAGCCATCATGGCAGGAGGAGTTGGCTCTAGATTTTGGCCATCGAGTACTCAAGATCGACCTAAACAATTTCTGGATATACTAGGAGTCGGCAAATCATTGATCAGGATGACCTTTGAGCGTTGTTTAGAATTAGTATCTGCAGAGCATGTACTTATTGTAACGAACGAACGCTATAGAGCCTTAGTTCAAGAGCATTTGCCTGAGTTGCCTAATGAAAATATATTAGGGGAACCTTCTATGAATAATACCGCTCCATGTATTGCTTGGACGGCACTTCACTTACAGGTACGCAACCCAGAGGCTATTTTTGCAGTATTGCCTTCCGATCATGTTATCCTCAAAGAACGTGATTATATCAATCGATTGACCGAGGCTTTTACTTATGCAGCACATAATGATGCTATTGTAACACTAGGGATAGAACCCACAAGACCAGATACGGGATATGGGTATATAGAGACTGGAGCGACGAAAAATGGAATTTCCAAAGTAGATTCTTTCAGAGAAAAACCAGATCAGAGTACTGCACAAAAATATCTTGATGCAGGCAACTATCTTTGGAATGCAGGTATGTTTGTTTGGTCTGTAAAAACTATAATCAATGCATTCAGAGCCCATGAGCCGGAGATATTACGAGTGCTCACAGAAGATTTAGATAAGCTAGGTGGATCACAAGAGCAGGAGTATATTAATCGTGTATACCCCAATACAAAAAGAATATCGGTGGATTACGCCATTTTAGAGCGAGCAGATAATGTATATACTATCCCATCTGATATTGGCTGGTCCGATCTAGGTACTTGGAATAGTCTTCATGCATTCAAGGAAAAAGATGACCAAGCATGCGTTGCTATCGGTGATAAGATACATTTGATAGACAGTAAGGATATTATTGTACGAGCAGCTGATGAAAAGACCGTTGTTATAAAAGGACTACAAGATTATATCGTAGTCGATGAGCAGGAGGCGTTATTGATATATCCAAAGTCGCAGGAACAGGAGATTAAGCAAGTAGTAAAAAGTTTAAAAGGGTAAGTTGAAAGAACTAGATTATAATAGATGAAGTCTTTTGAGGATCTACTAGTTTGGCAAAAAGCAAAAACAGTCTTTGAGATACTGTACAGCAATTTTTCAAAAAGTAAAGATTATTACTTAAAAGATCAGATATTAAGAGCGGGCCTATCTATTTCTAACACCATCGCTGAAGGATATGAACGGCAAACTACTAAAGAGTTTCGCCAGTTTCTATTTATAGCAAAAGGAAGATGTGGAGAGATAAGATCAATGATATTAATTGCTAAGAGTCTTAAATTGATTGATGATCAAATGGCAAAAGGTTTATTAGATAAGCTATTAGAAATTTCTAAAATGTTAAGCGGACTTATAAAATCATTGAAAGTATGAAAATGTTGAATTTAGTTTTATACTTTTTTCCTTTTCGGCTTTCAACTTTCGGCTTTCAACTTTTTACTTTATGCGGATAGCCCTAGTAGCCAATTCTACCTGGAACATATATAACTTTAGGCTCAATGTGCTCAATAAGTTCCTAGCTGAAGGGCATGAGATCATTGTCATAGCTCCTGTAGATGCATATATCGAGTATATGGAAAAATATCCTCAGGTGCAGCATATTGCGTTGAGATCCCTAGGTCGTGATAGTAAAAACCCATTGAGAGATATAGTATTGGTGGAGGAGTTTAGACGAAAGTTTAAAAGGCTAAAACCAGACCTCATTATTACCTATACTCATAAACCCAATATTTTTGGCGGCATAGCAGCAAAAATAGTGGGAATCCCTACGGTAGCTATGGTAACAGGTTTGGGATATGCTTTTTTAAGTGATGGCATCGTTAATAAAGTAGTCAAACGC
>JAHDGW010000227.1:0-1091 GCA_020631635.1 Saprospiraceae bacterium | reverse complement strand
TTTTTACGAAATGGGTTTGTTAATCGTATTACGAAGGCTCTTTACAAAATTAGCTCTAAGTATCACAGCAAAATAATTTTTGAAAATATAGATGATCGATTGATGTTTGTTGAGCAAAGGTTGATTGCCAAAGAGCAAGGAGTATCGATCAAAGGCTGTGGAGTCGATATTAGCCATTTTGCACCTCGACCAAATGGAGAACTACGTGAGAAAACCATTTTTACCTTTATAGGGCGGCTACTATATGATAAAGGAATTGTAGAATTTGTAGAAGCCGCCAAAGCAATAAAGGCAAAGCATAAGAATGTTGAATTTTGGGTGATTGGTGAGCTAGATGCACAGAACCCTTCTATGGTCAATAATGAAGACTTACTCCATTGGATAGAAACTAATATTATCGATTATCATGGATTTATACGTGATGTGAGACCGTTTATTCATAAATCTGATTGCATCGTATTGCCAAGTTATAGAGAAGCTATCCCTCGAACGATTACGGAAGCGATGTCCATGGCTAAACCCGTAATAACAACAGATACTGCAGGGTGCAGGGAGTCCGTAGAAGTAGGAAAAAACGGATATCTAGCAAAAGTAAAAGATGCCATATCGCTTTCTGATAAAATCAATGAGTTTCTACGACTCTCGCATGATGATCATGTAAAAATGGGGCAATATGGACGCCAAAAAGCGGAACGCGAATTTGATGATAGAAAGATCGCCGATGACATTTATAAGATTATATCACCTTACTTGTAGTCTTGATATTTGACTAAAATAGGCTTATATTACTAGGCTAATGTCATTAAAGTATAAAATAGAGGAACCCACGGTACAGTCATTTCAAGAGATAGACTTAAGTAAACGGTATAGCTACGCAGACTATCTGCGCTGGCAATTTGAGGAGAGGGTAGAACTCTTGAAGGGAAAGATATTTAAGATGTCTCCAGCTCCCAGTCGTATGCATCAAGAAATAAGTATGATATTGTCGAGTAAAATATATCGCGTTCTCGAAAATAGTTCATGTAAAGTATACTCCGCACCCTTCGATGTAAGGCTAATCTCAAAAAGCCAAGAAGATCAGGAGATTACTA
>JAHDGW010000226.1 GCA_020631635.1 Saprospiraceae bacterium | reverse complement strand
AATGTCCCCGCCTGACATCTCCTGCTGCAAAAATATGTGGGTCAGATGTTTGAAAATTGAGAGCCCAAACGTTATTGCGATCATCTTGCCTCAAGCCAAGCTCTACAATTAACTCTTGTTGTGGATGCAGGAATCCCATTGCAAGAAATACTTTTTGACATGGTATGACTCTTGACGTATCCTTCATCTCATGAATGCTATACTTACCAGACTCATCTTTTTTCCATTCGATATTACAGACTTCGATACCAGATAAATTTATACCATCTTCAGAAACAAATCTCTTGGTCATAACCGCCCATGCTCGTTCGCATCCTTCCTCATGAGAGCTTGATGTTTTTAGCGTCATCGGCCATAGTGGCCATGCATCATTTTGCCCTCTTACCTCGGCAGGTTTACCCATGATTTCAATCTGAAGAATGGAAGTGGCTCCAAGTCGATTAGAAGTACCAATACAATCAGAACCTGTGTCGCCACCTCCTATTACTACAACATCTTGATCCCGAGGATTAATAACTTGATCCTCAGGAAATATATCTCCTGCTTGTATTTTATTATTTTGCTCTAAGTAGTCCATCGCAAAGTGTACACCTTGCAATGATCTACCCTCTATAGCCAAATCTCTAGGCACAGAAGAACCACAGCAAAGTACAATAGCGTCATACTCCATTTTAAGCTGCGCTACGGTAATGTCTTTACCGATCTCGGTATTTAGTTTAAACTCTACACCTGATTGATCCATGACTGCTATGCGTCGATCAATGATCTTTTTTTCTAATTTAAAATCAGGTATTCCATAACGTAATAGACCACCAATTCTGGTGTTTTTTTCAAATACGGTTACGTGATATCCTGCTTTTGACAATTGATCAGCACAAGCAAGTCCTGCAGGGCCTGACCCTACTACTGCCACTTTTTCACTCCTAGTACGAGTATTAAGGTGTGGTTTCACCCAGTCATTTTCAAATGCTTTCTCAATGATAGATTTCTCAATATACTCAATAGCTACTGGGTCATTATTGATACCCAATACACAGCTACCTTCACAGGGAGCCGGGCATATCCTACCGGTGAATTCTGGAAAATTATTAGTGGAATCCAAAATTTTAAATGCCTCTTTCCAGTCTTCTTTGTATACGGCATCATTGAAGTCCGGAATGACATTACCGAGAGGGCATCCATTATGACAAAAAGGTACTCCGCAATCCATGCATCTTGCAGATTGGTCTTTCGTATGGCTGTCGGATACTTTACGATCAAATTCTTGAAAATGCTTTATTCTAGATGTAGCATCCTCCCTTTTGGGCAGTGATCTCTCGTACTCCTTAAATCCTGTTATCTTACCCATATTAGCTTACTTTCATCTTTTCACTTTGAGATAATCTTGTCCTTTCTAAAACCGCCTTATACTCCTCAGGGATGATTTTTATAAAATTACTTTTCTCTCTCTCCCAATTGGATAATATATTAAGTGCCTGTACCGATCCTGTATAATTTACATGAGCACGTAGTTGTTTCCTGATAAAGTCTTGATCCTCCTGAGCGGGAGTCTCTGTCAGAATGAGTTCTGTGTTTAGCTTACTAGACATATATGCATTAGTCTTGTATAAATAAGCGAGACCACCGCTCATACCTGCAGCAAAATTTCTACCTATATCTCCTATCACTATGACAGAACCACCCGTCATATATTCACATCCGTTATCACCTAGTCCTTCGACCACCGCATGCGCTCCACTATTCCTGACACAAAATCTATCTCCAGCAATTCCATTGATAAACACGGCTCCTTTGGTAGCTCCATACAATGCAACGTTACCAATGATAATATTTTCATCCGCTTTGAAAGAAGATTCACGATCTGGTAATACAGCTATTCTGCCACCACTCAGACCTTTGCCAAGATAGTCATTGGATTCTCCTTCTAATGTAAACGAGATTCCCTTGGCCAGAAAAGCACCAAAGCTTTGACCTGAAGAACCTCTAAATCTAAAGGATAGATGATCATCTGGCAATCCTCGACCACCATACACCTTAGTCACTTCATGAGAAAGCATCGTACCAACTGCTCGATCAGTACTTTTGATTACAAAATTGCTAGCGTAGCTCTTACCTTCTGTACGAGCTAAGTCACTCAATGCAATCAATCGATGATCTAATATCTCATCGATTCCATGATCTTGGATCTTGGAAGCGTATGGCGTATTTCCGTATTTATTATTTTCGATATGTAAGAGAGGGCTTAAGTCTACACATTGCGACTTCCAATGACGGTCTTGCCCTCTTACAGAGAGTAAATCTGTACGTCCCACCATCTCATTGACTGTACGTACACCGCATTCTGCCATGATCTCCCTTAGATGTTGAGCTAAAAAATGAAAGTAATTGACTACATGTTCTACTTTGCCATTATATTTTGCCCGGAGTTCTGGATCTTGAGTGGCTATACCTACCGGGCAGGTATTGAGGTGGCATTTTCGCATAAGTATACAACCTTCTACTACAAGGGCAGCTGTAGCAATCCCCCACTCTTCTGCACCCAATAAGGTGGCAACGGCCAGATCACGTCCTGTTCTTATTTGGCCATCAGTCTGTAGTACGACACGATCTCTAAGTCCATTTTTAATTAAGGTCTGATGCGTCTCAGCCAAACCAAGCTCCCAGGGTAATCCTGCATGACGTACACTACTCAAGGGCGAGGCTCCTGTACCTCCATCAAAGCCCGATATCAGGATATGATCTGCATGTGCCTTCGTTACTCCTGAGGCAATAATCCCAACCCCTGCTTTGGATACCAGTTTTACACTTATACGAGCATTCTTATTAGCATTTTTTAAATCAAAAATCAACTGAGCTAAATCCTCAATAGAATAGATATCATGGTGCGGTGGCGGGGAGATAAGCCCTACCCCTGGCGTTGCATTTCTAATTTTAGCAATGTAGGGATCAACTTTATGACCAGGTAGCTGACCACCTTCGCCTGGTTTTGCTCCTTGAGCTATTTTTATCTGAATTTCATCAGCATTGGCCAGATAATGAATGTCTACACCAAATCGTCCTGATGCTACTTGTTTGATAGCTGATCTTTCGAGGTCTCCATTGGCTTTTCTTTTGAAACGCCTCTCATCTTCACCTCCTTCACCACTGTTACTTTTACCTCCGATTCTATTCATAGCTATAGCAAGAGTGGCATGCGCCTCATGACTTAATGAGCCTAAGGACATAGCCCCTGTGGCAAATCGCTTCAATATGCTTTCGACACTTTCTACCTCCTCAATGGGAATACTTCTCGAAGGATTTATCTTCAAGAAACTACGTAGCGAACTGCTGTTATATTCTAATTCATCAATCTGCTGTGCAAAACGACTATAAGTCTCGTAGCTATTTTGCGCTGTGGCATGTTGCAATAAATGAATAGTCTGTGGATTGAATAAATGATACTCTCCCTTCCTCTTCCACTGATAATTGCCTATTTGAGGGAGATCATCTTGCTTATCCGCAAATGCGTAAGCATGTTTCGCTAATGCTTCTTTTTTCAATCCATCGAATGTCATACCTCCGATCCTTGAGATGGTTCCTTTGAAGCAAAGTTCAATGACCTCGTGATCAATACCTAGTGCCTCGAATGTCTGAGCCCCCTTGTAAGAGGCCAATGTAGAAACACCGAGTTTTGACATGATTTTCAACAATCCCTTATTGACCGCCTTTATATATTTTTTCTGTAATACATCACTTTCCTCCTCACTCTCATGGCTTAAAGCATCGATGCTCTGCAAAACCAAACTTGGATATATCAGATCTGCTCCAAAAGATAATAGACAAGCAAAATGATGCGTTTCCCAGATATCACCACACTCGATGATTATGGCAACTTCTTTTCGCAATCCTTTTTTGATGAGGTGATGATGCAATGCTCCAGTAAGAAGTAAAGAAGGTATTGCGATTTTTGATTCTTCTAAGTTCTGATCTGTTATTCGTAATATTTTTGCACCTTCTTTGATATGCTTTATTGCGAGCCGACAGATTTCTTTGATCCCTTTTTTGAGTGATTTATCTTTTGTAATACAAGTATCAAGATCTACTTTACTCAGAAGAGTATTCTCTGAGTTATATATTTTACTGGCTTGAGCTAAACTTAAAACCGGGCTTTCTAACCTTAGAAACTTAGCTTCCTCTGGACCTATATTGATCATCTTACTGGTACCGCCTATAACGGTACTCAAGCTCATATAGAAATTTTCTCTTAATGAATCTATTGGAGGGTTGGTGACCTGAGCAAAATGCTGTTTAAAATAATTGGCTGGATGCTGAGCAATCTTAGAAAGAACCGCTAGAGGAATATCTGCTCCCATAGAGCCAATAGGTTCTTTTTCTTTATTGATCATGGCATCTATAATCAGATCTACATCCTCTTGACTAAATCCTGAAGCCACTTGTCGTTGATATAAAGATGACTTATAATGCAGGTCTAATGGATATTCTTGTAAATCTTCTAGCTTAATTTCGTTCTCCTGCAACCAGCTGCGATATGGTTTACGCTTGCAGATGGTATCTTTCAATTCTTGATCGGAGATTATTCGGTGTTCATCTAGATCAGCGACTAGCATTTTTCCAGGTTGCAATCTACCTTTTAAAATCACCTTAGACTGATCTAACTCCAAGCATCCAGCTTCACTTCCTAGTATAAGTATATTGTCTTCTGTAAGTACATATCTAGATGGTCTGAGCCCGTTTCTATCCAATGTAGCACCTACGATAGTACCATCTGTAAAGCAAATGGAAGCAGGACCATCCCAGGGTTCAATGATAGCATCATGATACTCATAAAATGCTTTTTTATGATCTGTAATAGTTTCATCATTTTGCCATGCCTCTGGTATCATCATCATGATGGCATGCGGTATAGATCGGCTTGCCTTATTTAAGAAATCTACAACATTATCAAAATTTCCAGAATCAGAAATATATGGATCACATACAGGAAACACATTGGTAAGCTCGCCATAGCCTTGAGCTACCTTCTCCATATATTTTTCTTTGGCTTGCCACCAGTTGATATTTCCTTGTATGGTATTGATTTCGCCATTATGAGATATACATCTAAAAGGTTGTGCCAATTTCCATTTGGGTAATGTATTGGTTGAAAATCTACTATGTACTATAGCCACAGAAGATTTGAATAAATCTTGACCTAAATCTGTAAAATAATGACGCAGTTGGACTGCCGTTAAAAGA
>JAHDGW010000225.1 GCA_020631635.1 Saprospiraceae bacterium | reverse complement strand
TTGCTAAAGCCAAAGGAAACTATGTTATCGTACAGGATGCCGATTTAGAGTATAACCCTCATGAGTTTAATATTTTACTTCAACCTATACTTGATGGATTTGCTGATGTGGTATACGGCAGTAGGTTTATGGGTGGCAATCCTCATCGAATATTATTTTTCTGGCACTCTATCGGCAATGGTATTTTGACCTTTCTCTCTAATGCGATGACCAATCTCAATCTTACGGATATGGAGACCTGTTATAAGCTTTGGAAAAGAGAAATCATACAATCTGTATCTCTTAAGGAACAACGTTTTGGATTTGAACCAGAAGTCACTGCCAAAGTATCTCGTATCCCTAAAATAAGAATCTACGAAGTCGGTATATCTTACTACGGCCGTACTTACGAAGAAGGAAAAAAGATCAGTTGGAAAGACGGGTTTAGAGCAATCTACTGTATCCTAAAATATAATATATGGAGTAAGCGATAGACTTCATTCTTCATGTTCATTTGAGTAGTTGGTCATCCGTCAATCCGTATATTCGCCTATATTATTTATCATTAATATACATCAAAAGTGATCTGCTCTATTCATGAGGTCTGTGTATTGTTTTGGCTATTGGCTATTGGCTTTTAGCTTTTAGCTTTTAGCTTACCAATCCTAGCAACCATTTTTTTTCCGTAAGCGGATTAGATTGTTCAATTTTCGCCTTTAGCTTTTCTCGACTGTCGGCATCGTATTGATTTGACCTTTGAATTTGCTTTACAAGACCGATTATATTCTTGTAATTCTGTTTATGGTAACCCAGAATTTTCTTTCTGACCAGATAGACCTGCATCGAGTCTATATGACTATCCAATAGTTTCCATTCCTCTAGTTCGTAATATAGCTTTAGCTGTAAGGTTTTTGAGGCTAATTGTATGAGAGGATCTTTAAAATTGACATGCTGAAGATGATCTAGTGATTGATCTAAATGCTTATCGTGGTACCTGATCAATGCCAAATTGAAGTGATAAGCGCTTTGCTGATATTCCTTAGCGATTTTAGATTTATACCCTTCACTGAATTCTTCTGCCCAATTGAGGTCCCCTACCCTAATCGCCATCATAGCAACATTACGATAGGTAAATCTTGAGATCTTACCATCAGTCAGTAAGATACCCTTGTCTAAAGATCTCGCGTATAAATCAAGACCAATTTTACCAAAGTCTTTCTCCCCTTTATTAAGGTGTCGGATACAGAAATTGATACCAAGCAAGTAGAGACCTTTCAGTTCTTCATTTTCAAAATGACCGATATGCCTGCTTAATATATCCCTAAACTCTTGAAAGTCCTCAATCGTATCTTTCACTATCATATCATGACAGCTGAGGTAGACTGCAATCATAGGGACATCAGCAGCCAAATCTCTAGATTTATTCAAGATCAAATCAATATTTTCAAGATCATAATCTTGATTATATACAATCTGATGAGATAGCGCCAGACACAACCATCTCAACTTGCGACCATAGTATATGATATCTATTGTCTGATGTATATCTTGGAAGGCCAATTCTTGATTTCGTTTTTGAGAGGATAAGTACTCATACTGCTCCAGTTGAAAATCCATCAAGGACTCATAATACTGCTGATTACCTTGTTCCGCTTTTTGTAACCTTCTTTCTGTTTTATTTAATCGATGTACATAGCTTTTAGATAAGTTATGTTTTTTATAAAACTGTAAACTTGCAACATCAACATAGTCGGTATCAATCAATACTGTGCTGATGGCAATATACTTATCAATAGCCTTGAGCAAGTCACTTAATAATAATCTCAGTTTGGCATCTTGGTACTGCTCTTGAGGGTATATGATTTTAAAAATCTCCCTTTTATCAATATTAGGTATCAATTCTAAATACCTGTCTTTTAAAATCTCGAACAACAATAATACACGACTATTGATTGTGAAAAACTCAGATTTGAGAAGTTTTTCCAACTTATCCTGCTCTTTAGGACTTAACTTATCTAATATTTCGACAAAAGATTCACCAAACATCTATATTAATATCTACACTCATGAAATCTAAAACACTGATTAACAATAAATTGAAAGTACATAAACTGTACTTTATATCCTACAAAACTAATTAAATGTATTATTTATCCTAGAAAAAGCATCCCATATTTGTACTATGAACATATCTAAGCCCAGTACTATGAAAAAATATATCATCTTATTGATGTCCCTTTTTTACATGAATAGCTACATCGTAGCACAAACAGCATGTATCGATACAGTACAAATACTATCAAGCTATACGACTAGTGGTAGTACGATGGCTGTTGATATTGCCGTAGAGGGATTTACGGATGTGCAATCCATGCAATTTTTAGTAAGTTATGATGCCACCGTGCTCGACTTCCTATCTACAGACAACTATGGTCTTCCAGGTTTGAATTCATCATCATTTGCAGAAGTAGTAGAGGGAGAAGTACGGGTTATATGGATTGACAATACTGCAAGTAATCCAGTAACTCTCGCCCCTCTAAGCCAAATATTTACCCTATACTTTGATATTCAAAATGCCAACGACCCCAATATTTCGATCGGATCTACGGGTGGATTTCCAGCTGAAATATCGAATGCCAACAACGAAATACTTTGTATCAATGACTTAGGTAATACCACGGGAGGTGGCGGATCAGGTGGTGGCAACACAGGTGGAAATGGAAGCTGTGTAGATACGGTTTATCTAAGTTCTGTTATTGACACAGACAATACTACCACAACCATAGATATCACCGTAGCGGACTTTGAGGATATCTCCTCCATCCAGTTTCTGATGAATTATGATCCTTCAGTATTGGACTTTACAGGTACTAGCAACTATGGATTATCTGGAATGACTGCAAGTTCCTTTGCAGAACCCGCAGATGGCGAAATAAGGGTAGTTTGGTTAGACAATACGGTAATGAACCCAGCATCACTTGATGATGATAGTATATTATTTACCCTCAATTTTGATAATCTCACAAGTAATGACCCCAGTTTTGAAATTGGATCTGCCGATGGATTTCCAGCTGAAATTTCAAATTCTAATAGTGAAATACTGTGCATCAACAACCTAGGAATGTCCACTGGAGGTAATGGAGGTGGTAATGGCTCTGGATCTAATGACAACATATCTTGCTTAGATGTCGATCTAGAATTGATAGAGACGGATGACTACACGATTATTGATGTGTCTGTCAGTGATTTTGATAGTCTCACGAGTATGACACTTGAGATCAATTATAATGAATCACTTCTCGTATTTACGGATATTATTAACCAAACCAATCTACTCAACCTCGACAATACAAGCCTTTATCATAGTAATGGAAAAATATTTGTTGACTGGGAAGCAAGCCCTTCTGGAGAATCTGTAGTGCTCCCTGACGGAACAAGCTTATTCCAAATACAATTTGAAAAATACACGGGTAATACACAGACTAGCGTAAGTTTTACCAATCAAGGCCTAGGCAATAGTGCTACTCATGTGAGAGAAGAAAATCTCTGTATGGAACTAAACTCCGTATATATAGGAATCAACTCAACAGAATGTGTAGATAGCTTAATCATAGATCTAGTGGGCACCAACGGATCAACCTCCTTATCTGTAGATTTTGAAGCTTATAACTTCAACGATATTACATCCATGCAATTTACTGTGCAGTACGATCCCGTGCATCTTACATTTGAATCCATCGATGCAGGCGCTCTAGATATTAGCACGTCCAATATCAATATTATTAATGAAGGTGCTATAAATTTTGTCTGGGTTGATAATACGGTACAAGGCATATCTACCCCTGATGGCAACTCACTATTTAGCATTAATTTTACCGCTGACTCTAATGATGCCTCGGATATCTTTATAAGTTCTAATCCTGTACCGATAGAGGTCAGTAAAGTACTGAATAACCAAGTCCTATCGGTATGTCTGATAAGCGATCAAACAGAACTATTATCACAAGGAGCCCTACTCTCAGGATATATCCGTTACGACGAAGACCAAAACTGCACAACTGACAGTGATGAAACTCCGATGACAGATTGGATCGTACAATTTGCAGCGCCACAGGATACTTTTTTCAGTAATACGAATGACGAGGGATATTATCAAGCATTGGTCATACCAGGAACCTACACCGTATCAGCTATTGCACCCAATGATTTGTGGGGATTCTGTGAAAATGATATCATCAGCATGACGGTAGAAGATGGAGATATCGATGAGATCGATTTTTATACCACTGCGATAGAGTCATGTTCATTTATGGAAGTGAGCCTTTCTACTCCTTTCTTGAGAAGATGTTTTGATAATACCTATGTGCTCGAGTATTGTAATACAGGAACCACTACGTCAGCAGAAGCTTATATCGAGCTGACGCTGGATGATGACCTAGATTTTATCAGTACTGATCATCTTGATTATGAAGTTGGAAGTACGGGATACACCTTCAACTTAGGGGATCTTCCACCTCTTAGCTGCGGTAAAATCAAAGTAGTCGTCAACGTATCATGCGAATCAGTACTAGGTCAAACTCACTGTAGCGAAGCCATCATATATCCCAATAATGACTGTGCTGGTCTAGGAAGTAATTATGATGGAGCAAGCCTGAGGGTAAATGGTGCATGTGACGGTGATTCTGTCCGGTTTAATGTACAGAATGTAGGTATAGGTGATATGCTAGTACCATCAGAATTTATAGTGATAGAAGACGACGTGATGTTTAATTCAGAAGATATCAACCTTCCCGCTGGAGAGCAAAAGTCTTTTGCTTATGCAGCAGATGGTGCAACCTATAGAGTCAATATCAATCAAGTCAATGGTCACCCAGGCACATCTAATCCCACCGCAGTCGTCGAAGGTTGCGACCCTGACAATGACAATGATTTTAGCCTTGGATATGTACTCATGTTTCCAGAAGATGATAATGATGCTTGGATTTCTAGTGATTGCCAAGAAAATATAGGGAGCTACGATCCGAATGATAAAAATGCTTTTCCCAGAGGATATGGAGAGGAACATTATATCAAAAAGAACACTGATTTAGAGTTTAAAATTAGATTTCAAAATACGGGAACCGATACTGCATTTAAGGTAGAAATCGTAGATACGCTATCTCAAAATCTTGATATACGATCGCTGCAAGTAGGAGCCGCTAGTCATGATTATGAGATGATCCTGCGTAACCAAGAATTACGATTCGTATTTAATAATATCAAACTCGTAGATAGCACGACTAATGAACCCGAGAGCCAT
>JAHDGW010000224.1 GCA_020631635.1 Saprospiraceae bacterium | reverse complement strand
CTAATCAAGGAAATACCGTAAACCTTTCAGATCCTTGCAACCCTGTAGCAAGTGGTATGGATGGCATAGCGGATACAAGATCTATCAATGCACATAGCGATGTGGGTATCAGTTCGGGTACTATCATTGGGGGATTTTCTATGCAGGTATGTGCTGAAGATATTGCGGCCCCAAGTGTATTAGATGATGGTAGTAATGGTGCTCCAGATGATGGAGTAGTTGGAAATGCAGAAACTACGACCTCTAGTGCGGTAGGCTCCTCTCTTGGTGGTTTTAATATAAACGGCTGCATATTCCTGTCCACTTTACCTGTCGAATGGTTAGCATTTGACGTCGATGCGCTAGATAATTACAATCAACTCACTTGGACTATTCAAAACGAAAACCATGCTAAAGACTATGTGATTGAGAAATCAATAGATGGATCAAAATTTTATGAAATCGCAACCCTAGAAGCATTTTCTGATTCAGATAGAGTTAATACATATAACTATAAAGATTTTCAAAATATCAAAGGCAGTAGTTACTACAGGATCAAGCAATCTGATTTTGATGGTCAGATTAATTATTCTGAAGTCAGATATGTTTCTCGTATTGAATCCAAAGTATTGATTTATCCAACCGTGACAAGGTCTGAGCTCAATATTGTATATGAAGGTAATATTGACTTAGCATCCGCAATAATTATATACTCTAGTGCTGGCCAAGTCATGAAAATATTGAACGCAGAAAATCAATTACCAAAAGTGATATCCATAGATGACCTACCCGATGGGATTTACTACCTTAAGATTGAAAGTAAATCAGGAATATTCGAAACTGAACGATTCATCAAAAGCTAATACTACACTGTTTTTTTGAGGAATAATCTGTGATATTTGATGTTTTTTCGTAATATCTAGCACTTTTATTAATACTATAATACTAAAGCTCCTAACTTTACCCACTTATTGTAAATTTTACACATATGTGCGGAATATTAGGAGTTTTCAACATAAAGGATAATGCAGCATCTTATAAGGATGGTGTACTAGACATGGCTAAGAGGATACGTCACCGTGGTCCGGATTGGTCTGGGCTGCATATAAGCGATCATGCGATATTGGCTCATGAGCGGTTAGCTATAGTAGATCCAAAATCAGGTAAACAGCCGTTATTTAGTAAAGATGGAAATTTAGCTCTTGCAGCCAATGGTGAAATATATAACCATAAGGAGCTCAGAAAATCATTGTCCATTGATTATAAGTTTAGTACTCAATCAGACTGCGAAGTCATTCTAGCATTATACCAAGAGAAAGGGAATCAATTTTTAGATGACCTTAATGGAATTTTTGGTTTTGTAATCTACAATGAAAAAGATAACTCTTATCTAGTAGGTCGTGACCACATGGGCATCATCCCGCTATATCATGGTTGGGATGCAGAGGGTAAGTATTATGTAGCCTCTGAGTTAAAAGCCCTAGAAGGCGTATGCACCAAATTTGAAGAATTTCCTCCAGGACATTATCTGGATAGTAAAGAGAGCGAGCCCACTAAATGGTATACTCGAGACTGGATGGAGTATGATAGCGTAAAGGATAATGAATCTTCGATGCCAGAGCTGAGAAAAGCTTTGGAAGATTCTGTACATAGACAGCTCATGAGTGATGTGCCTTATGGTGTATTATTGTCAGGTGGTTTAGATTCTTCTCTTACCGCGGCTATAGCTAAGAAATACTCGTCGATGAGAGTAGAGTCTGATGATGAAAAAGAAGCTTGGTACCCGCAATTGCATTCGTTTGCTATTGGATTAGAGGGTTCTCCAGATCTCGCGGCAGCACAGAAAGTAGCGGATTTTATAGGTTCTATTCACCACGAGGTACACTTTACGGTAGACGAGGGATTGAATGCACTTCGAGATGTAGTTTATCATCTTGAGACCTATGATATCACTACGATAAGAGCCTCCACTCCAATGTATCTATTGGCAAGGGTGATCAAGTCTATGGGTATCAAAATGGTATTATCTGGGGAAGGGGCTGATGAAATTTTTGGAGGATATTTATATTTCCATAAAGCACCGGATGCTCAAGCTTTTCATGAAGAAACCGTTCGTAAGTTAGATAAGCTACATTGGTATGATTGTCTCCGCGCCAATAAGTCCCTTGCGGCTTGGGGAGTAGAAGGTAGAGTGCCATTTTTAGATAAAGAGTTTATGGATGTCGCAATGCGACTCAATCCTAAGGATAAAATGTGCGGAGGAGGAAAGATGGAAAAATACATCTTACGAAAATCATTGGAAGACTATCTGCCAGAAGAAGTTGCTTGGCGTCAGAAAGAGCAATTTTCGGACGGGGTAGGCTATAACTGGATTGATTCGCTCAAGGAAATGGTAGATAATCAAGTATCGGATGAAGACCTCAATGCTGCTGCACGTAGATTCCCTATCAATCCTCCTAAGACAAAAGAAGAGTACTTTTATAGATCTATTTTCAGTGAACACTTCCCATCTGATCAAGCGGCATCTTGTGTCCCTAGTTTACCATCTATTGCTTGTAGCAGTCCGGTAGCGCTAGAGTGGGATGAAAGTTTTAAAAATCAAAACGAACCATCAGGTAGAGCTATCAAGGCAGTCCACAAAGAAAGTTACTAGATACAGACTTGGCCATTAGCTCAACGTAAATCTTAACACTTGTTTTGATCATTAGGTATTTTACCTGATAGATACTTGTGGGGTATTTTTTACCTTCATGACTTTGAAGTGGTCAATGCCGTTTTTAAAACTCTATTTATTGGATGCAAAGTAGTATCTATTGTTAAATCTGTTTTGAGAATGATACTTTTTAAGACTAGGAGTCTTGAAAGGTATTTTGTCTTAAAATTTCAAAATAGATAAGGGAGGATCGTATAGTATGTTGTCCTCTTTATAGCAAATGGTTTTGATACCTCTATGCGATAAATAGTCTTAAGAAAAGATCAAATTACAGTCATTGAAGAAGTCCATACATCAGAGTATCCTTGTTGTTATATTTATTGCTGTCAGCTGTATACAGTTGATAAGCCAATCTTGTAATTTCTCTGACCTACAGATCGTAGATAATGATACCATTGAGTACTTTCTATTTGTGAATGAAGCAAGTCTTGATGATCTTTCAGATCAGAATCAAGGGCTTTGTCAAGTAGATATTGCTTTTGAACATTCTGCTATTCAAGATTTGAGCATAGAGCTGATCAGTCCTAGTGGTCAGAGTGTCATTCTTTTAGGTCCTCTACAATCCAATTCTCCTTTGACCAATAATGCCTCATGGGATGTATCGTTTGTACCCTGTGGTTCATCGGTGGATCCTTTTATCGGTACGTCAGAGATATGGAATAATTTAGATAACTGGCAATTTTTTAATAATTACACGGGTAGCTACTATCCCAATATGGGATGCCTTGAGGACTTTGATACTGGTACGGTAACTGGCCTTTGGACTATTCGTATTGTTGACGCATTTGAGTTTGATGGGGGAGAAATATTTGAACTCAATTTGACATTTTGTGATCAAACAGATTTCTCATGTCAGACCTGCGAAGGATATGGATTAGAATTGATGGAAAATTCTATAGATCACTGCTTTGGAGATGAGACCCCGACATCTATTTTTGACGCGTCTTTATCATCTATACAAAATGTTGATATGCAGGTTTTTGAATCACAATACCTCATATTTACTCAAGACACGATTGACCGTATTCAAAACGAAGTTTCTCTAGATATATTGGCGCCTGGAGATTATGAAATTTGTATCCTCACGGGTATAAACCTCGAATCCAAAGAAGAAATAGCAGAAGGACTCTCTAAGCTCGAGTTACGAGATTATATTGCTGAGTTTGATGTTTGTTCTGTATTGAGTGATACTTGTGTCCTTGTAAGCGTAATCCAACCCCTAGACACAATTACCATCGATAGCACAATATGTAGTGGAGATATCCTTGAAATATTTGATCTAGAGATTAATGATGCAGGTACTTATTTCTTTGATGAATTTCTTGATCCATGCTATCAACCTTATAAAATAAGAGTGGATATTTTGGAAATAGAGGCTAGGATAAACAATACGGTAGACCAGCTGAGTTGTACGATTGATTCCATTTATTTGGATGCGCTCAATAGTAGTTTCTCTATTGGTGGTCAGATACAATGGCTTGATGAAAATCAAAATGTGATAGGTGATATGCTAGGAGTATGGGTAAATACCCCGGGATGGTACTACCTAGAAATTGCCGAAAATAATTGTACATCTCTCGATTCCATTGAAATTGTAAATGATAATTCGCTTCCTAATGGAAATTTCGTCTTCGACGATATAAATTGTTTCCAACCCTCTACGACGATCAACGCAAGCTTTGATAAGCCGATATTAAGCTATTCTTGGACCTTAGATGATGTAGTGTTTTCTACTATAGAAGATCCAATAGTCTCACAAGGCGGTACTTACAAGGTGGAGGTAACACTTTCTAATGGATGTCAAGCATCATTTGACGTTTCTGTGATGGAGGATTTGGGTATCAATCCATTGATGATAAGTTCTGATACCTTGAACTGCAATGTAAATAGCACAACCCTAGAGGTTGATTATGTAGGAGCTGACTCTTATGCGTGGACGCTTGACAACACAGCTTTTAGTAATCAAGCAAGTCCAGAAATAACGGAGTCGGGAACTTACCAGTTGATATATACAGAATCGAATGGCTGCGCCGATACGATCATATATGAGCAAGCTATAGATACGACTGGAGCAACCCTACAATTGGATGTACCCGAGCTGAAGTGTAATCTCATCACCGCAGAAGTAATAGTGAATGCGGATTTAGATGGTGAGATTGAAGCAGATGGACCGCTTGTTGTCGATGTTACTAATAATATGATCATCGTAGGTGAAGCGGGAGATTATACTTTAACTTATACTTCGAGTATTAATGGATGTGTCACATCGGCACAATTTACAGTCAGTAGTGACGATGAGATTCCTGATTTTGAAATATTTGATCAGCAGCTAGCATGTGGAGATGATTCTATACAGATAGCTAATAATGTATTAACAGCCGATCTTAGTTTTGTATGGTCTGGACCTGGCAATTATAGCTCCAATGATGTAGAACCTTTCGCTTATAACAGTGGTCAATATACGGTAGTGGCAACAGGTAGTAACGGTTGTGTACGTACAGATACCATTTTTGTTTTTGATGATATTTCGACACCATCCTTCCAGTATGACTATGATACGTTGAGCTGCGATCAATCGACAATCCAGCTAGTAGCTAACACTGCTAC
>JAHDGW010000223.1 GCA_020631635.1 Saprospiraceae bacterium | reverse complement strand
ATAACCGAATTAATGTAACTACAAATGAATATTCAAAAGAAGTTGTTACAAATTCCATATTTTGTTTTTAGTGCCAAATGCTGTATAACTCCTATATAAATGGAACAATGTTCCACATAACACCCTAAAATAGCAATTAAAGTGGAAGTTCAATGTTAATTAATATCATAACGTTTATTCCGAAAGTGTATATCTATGAATACCTGGAATACTTGTGATGGATTAATCAACCAACATAAAAAACCATCGCCCCCAAGACAAAGTAGACAGATCTGTCTACTTTGTCCTGCATTTTGTTATATCTTGCAGTCATGCCGAGATCAAGTACCCGACAGCATATAGTAGAAGTAGCATCCGATTTGTTTTACCGTAATGGATATAATCGTACGGGGATCAATGAAGTGATTGCTGAGTCGGGGATTGCCAAGGCGACGTTGTACAATCACTTTCGATCCAAAGATGAGATCTGTATCGCTTACTTACAGTATAAGCATGAGGTGTTTGTGAAGGACATCAAAGCGTATTGTGATACTCGTCCTGCAAATGGGCGGCAGGTTTTGGCGATTTTCGATTTTTTAGAGGCATTTTTCCAAGATCGAGATTTCAATGGTTGCTGGTGTATCAAGACGGTAGCGGAGATCCCTCGAGAAGATGAGCGTATCCGTAAAGAGATCCAAAAACAGAAAAATCAACTGATTAACTTCATTGAGAGTTTACTCATGGATATCAAGGATGAGGACGAGCGTCGTGACACGGCACGTCAGATATATTTGCTGTATGAGTCAGCAGTATCAGAAAGCCACTTGCATCAGGCCGATTGGCCCATCACAAGTGCTAAGGCTATCGCATCGAAAATTATAGGATAAAATTTTTTAATCATAAAAAGACAGACTTGTCTGTATAATTTTAATAATATGAACGATTTACAAAACAAGGTTGCCATCATCATCGGTGGTACGAGTGGTATAGGAAAAGCCACTGCACAGCAATTATTAGATCAAGGAGCACAGGTACATATCCTGGGAAGAAGCATCGATAAAGTCGATGACCGTGCCGGACTGCACAAGCACCGAGTCGATATTACCGATCGTGATCAGGTCAGCCAGTTCGTACAGAAAGTAGCGGCTATGGATAATGTAGACTACCTTGTCAATGCCAGCGGTATTTTTGGTCCTAAAGCCTTTTTAGATCATACACCAGAAGATTATGATTCTTATTTAGACCTTAATAGAGGCTTCTTTTTTCTGACACAAGGAGTAGCTAATAAGATGAAAGACACCAACGGTGGATCTATCGTCAACGTAGGGTCGATGTGGGCAAAGCAAGCCGTCAAAGCGACGCCATCATCTGCATACTCGATGCAAAAAGCAGGTTTACATTCACTGACCCAACACTTGGCTATGGAGTTAGCAGATCATAAAATCCGAGTCAATGCCGTTTCTCCAGCCGTGGTAAGCACTCCAGTATATCATGGTGTTTTCGGCGGCAAGTCAGAGGCCGAAGAGGCACTTGAAGGATTCCATGCCTTCCATCCCATTGGCAGGAATGGTACTCCAGAAGATATCGCTAATTCCATCGTGTTTTTACTATCTGACAAATCATCATGGGTCACAGGTGCCATATGGGATACGGATGGCGGCGTGATTGCGGGGAGGAATTAGGATTTACATCATTTGGATTAGCGTACGTGCATCGAGCTCTGTGTTATGGTCGAACATATCAGACCTCGATGCGCTCCCTTTATAATCTTATTTTAAACCTAAAACTATCACGAATACGTAAATCATCCATGCTAAGTCTTGAATGGTTGTCGTGTAGGTCCAGTAGGTTTAAGTTATTGAGTTGATTGAGTTCCGTAGGAACCATATTGAAGTCGTTGTTATTTAAATATAAACTTTCTAACTGATTAAGATTCAGGAGATTGGATGGTATACTATTTAGATTGTCATTCTCTAGATGCAATACCCTAAGATTAGGTAAGTCTTTTATAGTATTGAGACTCTGATTGATATCCATCTTGGCTTCATTATTCAGATAGATCTCTCTTAAATTTTTTAATTGAGCAAATGATTGAGGTAATATGGAAAAATCATTTCCGCTAAGGTCAAGGACTTTAAGATTTTTGAGATTTCCTATTTCTGCAGGTATTTCCTTCAAGTGATCATTTCTTAAACTCAGGAATTCGAGATTTTCAAAATTCGCCCATCGCTTGTCAGCAAGTGTCGTAAATGGATTGCCATCAAGATACAGTGCTTCTAGTTTAGTAAGGTTTAATAAGGAAGGAGGGATATTTTTGAGATTATCGTTTTCGAGGTGTAGAATTCTCAAGTTGGGCAAGTCTTTTATGGTGCCAAGGCTTTGATTTACATCCATATCTTTTTCATCATTCAGATATATCTCACGTAGATTTTCTAATTGAGAAAATGATTGAGGCAATACAGAAAAATCATTTCCACTCAAGTCAAGCACTCTAAGACTTTTTAAATTTCCGATTCCAGAAGGTAGTTCTTTAAGACGATCATTTTTTAGACTTAAATACTCTAGATTAGGAAATTTTGCCCAAATACTATCAGGAAAAGTAGTAAGGTCTTGGTTACTTAGATTTAAGCGATAGACCACATCTGGATTTTTCAGAGCATCTGATAGAGAACTATATTCTTTCTTATCGTAATACAAATCCGATGTAATTTGACACCAAGTAGAATTGATACTTATTAAAATCAAAGAAGCAAGTAAAAAGTTAAAGCGTAGTTTATTTTTCATGTTCAATGATTTGGGTTAAGGTCTAAAAACGTTTTGTACAACATTATTTACTGATGAAACAACGATTCGTTAATACATGTTCTTGACTTAAGTTAATTAATAAGATTCCTTAACCCTATCATAGCTTACACGAGCACGAGCAATAGCAATTTCATTTGGATCTAGATAAAGTTCTTGATCTTTGAGCAGCAAGAGCTTTTGAGTTTCATTTTTGGCAACGGTCACCGTTTGCAGGACTTTCCCTTCTTTTTGAATACGTACATAGAATGTCACATCACCGATATTTTCAATAATGGCGTAACAATCCTGACCATCATATGGATTGATGGTGCCATCTTGCCCTAGTCCTTTACCAGTCATCAACATACTTTGAGACGGATCTAGAGTAAATTCTGTCTGAGCCATAATATTATGAAACCAAAATAGAAGAAATATAGATGATATGATCAGTGATTTCATCTGTCTCTTGTTTTATGGCGTAGATCGTTCATAGCTAAACCCTCCTTGCATACCAGACTGCCAAGAGGTGATCTTGAAGCTGATATAAATTTCATCTTGCTGTAGATATAGCACTAGGTCGGTACCTATTTGATCTTTTGGTTTATCTAGCGTTGCTCTAAAACTTTTGAATTCTAAGTTTTCAATATTATCGATAGTCCCTATTGCCCAAGAGGTGCCGCTAGGGCTATCGTTTTTGTCGGAGTTGCTTTCTGTTACAGCATTATAGATTTGGCCTCCGTCGTTACCTCGGGTGATCCATACATTATCTGTGATGCGATCTTGGTTTTCGGCCAGCGAAGGATCTGCACCGGCAGATTTAGAAAATGTAATGTTAGGACCTGTCCATCGTTCGCCGTCCAGTGATACGGGGTCTGTACTATCTTTACTGCAAGAGATCAGTATAAGTATGCCAAAAAGAGTAATCATGTATTTCATACAGAACTAATCTATCATGATGACAAATTGTTTATTCAATTTGAAAATATATCTAGTAGCTATCGCTAAACAGGAGGTAGTGATAAGTCAGTGTTTTATAATACCATGATCTTAACCATAAAAACATCCATACTTGTCCTCATCGATGGTTTTGAGTATATCATCTACATTGGATGCTAAAGGAAATGGTTCATAGGACTCCCACTTGCCGGATGCTCTCATCCAGTAAAGCTTCCATATTTTTGTTGATTTTATAAATCGAAATTTTGCAAATGGATATTTACGGTATTCTTCGGAATTAGTGCTCAAGGGAATTGGTCTCACTTCATGTAGTATGAAGCAATTTTTTTCAAAACTAAAGCCAAAGTCTAGTTCCTTTCTTATTTCTAATCGAGGTCTTATCCTTTCGATATATTGCTCTACTTTGAAGTGGTTAATATCTACAGGTGTTTTTTCCATACGTCATGTCATCGTGTAAGGGGTAAAGTACTCGTTTAAAGGTACTCAGAAATAAATTATAGCTTACGCTCTACCACACTCATCGTATATGGGAAGGTATATCGACCGTAGTCAGCTTTGAGTTTGATAGCTGATTGACCGGTGTATAATCCACTCTCAAATAAGATATCTAAGCTCTTGGTGCTACCTGCAGGGATCGTGTCTTGTTCTAGTACCCAATCATAGACGTATGCGATTTGATCTTCGAGGCTTCCCTCCAATGCCTTGTAACGATCACGCGTATTGAGTATATCTGCTGCAGATCCCCCAGCTAGTAGAGCTACATCAGTACCTGTAGTGGCTATTGTAGCAATGTCTAGCGCAGCAAATAAAACTCCATTTCTAGTGGCTCTTTTCTTTTCTTGTTCAGTTTGCTCTTTGATATTTTGCAGATCCATGATGACACGTTCTTTATCGAGTGGTTTTAGGAGTAGATATTCGCCTGATAGTAGATCTAATTCCATACTGATATCTTTACGAGAGAGGATCACAGGCTGATCGCTGTGGTTGTCTATATCGATTTCGAAAGTTAGATAATTTAAGGCATCTCCTGCAAAACGGATGTTGATATCCACGTCTTTTTGGTGTTCGATGGTGGGCCTGTGAGAGAAGGCATCTTGTACTAATATTTTTGGGGCACAAGAGATACAAAAGATAATTAGGGTAGAGAGGTAAAGTAGATTTGCTTTCATTGGATTGATCTTTTATTGGTCTTTCAATGATAGAAATATAGGGCAATAGTCACAGATATTCATAAGATTAACCAAAGTCTAATATGGCTGTTAAGATGTCTTTAAGGAAAGACCATTTTTTACGGTCATTTTAACATCTCTTTAGGATGCTCAATGCTAAGATCTCAGAGAGTACGGCACCAGCTAGTCACTAAATACGTAAGTATATACGGAGCGTTGATCAAGTAAAATGTCTTCCATGATCTTTAGGTTATAATGCGCTCGACCATGATCAGGATTGATCCTGAATACGCTATATTTTGGCCTGCTCGTGATGTGGTACTGGTAGTTCTGATCAGTTAGTGACCAGGAGATTACGATGATATCATTAGGGGCATGATACCAGGGTCGCTTATTTTCAAGCGTTATAGAGTCATCGCTCTGCTGTATAACCCTAAGCTGTATAAGATCATACGCTTTGATGTTCTCTATGAAATCTTC
>JAHDGW010000222.1 GCA_020631635.1 Saprospiraceae bacterium | reverse complement strand
GATTTAGATCGGCTCATAGGCAAGGTGCCGGTATTAGGTGTATGTTATGGTGCTCAATACATAGCGAAGTATTATGGTGGACGAGTAGAAAAATCTGAATATCGTGAATATGGAAAAGCCTCTTTAAATATAGCTAACCAAGATAGTCTACTGTTTGATGGATTGGATGATCATAGTCAGGTCTGGATGTCTCACGGTGATAGTATCCTAGACCTAGGGCATGCATTTGAGACCATTGCTTCCACTGAAGATATTCCAGTAGCTGCATATAGAAGTAAACCTTCTGTATTTGATCATCCCGTATATTGTCTACAGTTTCATCCTGAGGTGACTCATAGTTTGGAGGGATCTAAAATGCTTGCCAATTTTGTAGATACTATAGCCAACTGCTCAAGAGATTGGACCCCACTATCATTTATAGAGGATACGACAAGCCAGCTTAAAGCGAAGCTTGGTCAAGATCAAGTTATTCTTGGACTCTCCGGCGGTGTCGATTCTACAGTGGCAGCGACCTTAATCGATCGAGCGATAGGGGATAGACTTATCTGTATTTTTGTAGATAACGGCCTTCTTCGTAAGAATGAATTTGAGCAAGTATTGGAAGATTATAAAGTGCTTGGCCTGAATGTAGTAGGAGTAGATGCCAAGGAAGAATTTCTTTCAGAACTTGAAGGTGTAAGTGATCCTGAGCAAAAGAGGAAGATCATCGGCAGAGTATTTATTGAGGTATTTGAAAGAGAATCAAAAAAATATAAAGATGCTAAGTGGCTTGGTCAAGGTACAATCTACCCTGACGTGATTGAGTCTGTATCTGTGCACGGACCTTCTGTGACCATCAAGTCACATCACAATGTAGGTGGATTACCTGATAAACTTGGTCTTCAAATAGTAGAACCATTGCGAATGCTATTTAAGGATGAAGTAAGACGAACGGGTAGAGCATTAGGACTACCAGATTTATTGATTGGTAGGCATCCTTTTCCAGGTCCTGGTCTTGCCATTAGGATATTAGGAGCATTGTCCAAAGATAAGATTGCACTCAATCAAGAGGCCGATCACATATTCATTCAGCATCTACGCAAGAGTGGCTGGTATGATAAAGTTTGGCAGGCTGGTACAATTTTATTACCGGTGCAGAGCGTTGGTGTTATGGGAGATGAACGTACTTATGAGTTTACCATAGCTCTACGCTGTGTAAATTCTGTTGACGGTATGACAGCAGAGTGGAGTCATTTACCTCATGATCTGCTTGGAGAGATCTCCAGTGATATTATTAATAAAGTAAAAGGAATAAATAGAGTAGTATATGATATCAGTACAAAACCACCAGCGACTATTGAGTGGGAGTAGATTATTAGTCTACTGCTTATTTTGTTGTACATTTTTAATGGCCTGCGGATCTACTAATGAAATTAAGAATCGCAGCAAAACAGCTAATACTAAGGCTACGAGACCTCTGTCAGAGATTACCAAGAAAAATAATAAGGCTAAAATAGATACGGTGCAATGGGATATTGTTGATGAAAATACATCTCCCCCTATTACCAAATCGGATGATACACCGATTAGCCAAAAGGAAGAGTATAATGTAACCCTATTTATCCCTTTCTCTGCGAATGATTTCAAAACGAGAAAGGTTTTAGAATCTAGAAATGGGGAGCGTTTTTCTAATTACTATTCAGGTATTATGATGGCTCTTGAGGAGTCTACAGATAGAATATCGAGTACCTTCAATATCAATGTAGTCGATAGTAAGGATCAAGATATACAGAGCAAACTCCGTACGAGTAATTCCAAAGAGGCAGATATCATTATAGGTCCATATGATCGTGATCAATTAAAAGAAGTCATACGGTTTGGCAAAGAAAATGATATCGTCGTAGTATCACCATGGCAATCCTTGCGTTCTGATAATATCAATCCTAATTATGTGCAATTACGTCCAAATCTCAAGGACTATTATGCAAAAATGCTTTCGGCATCCCTAAAAAGAAATGATCCCAAGGATATTATGTTTCTGACAAGAGAAGGTGATAAAAGAGATAAAAAGAGGTTAAACTCTTTACAGAAAATGATCAAAGAATTAGAGTTACTACCTCCGGGAGAATCCCTGGCTGAGCTTGAGCTTAATGTAGATTCTCTGAGTATGGGAGAGTCAGCATATGACTCAATATTTTATGATATGAATAAAAGCGTTTTTGTTATTCCCAATTGGTCTAGCAAAGATGAGTCTTTCGTCTACAATGCTCTACGTAGACTGAGCGTCGAGCGGGGTCTCAATAATGTAGAAGTATATGGAATGCCGATTATGCTTGACTCTGAAAGAATAGATTTTGATTTTTTTAAGACACTTAATCTTCATACGGTAAGGTGGAAGTTTGTGGATACTAAAAGTTACGCAGTAAAAAGTTTTAGAAAGAAGTTTTTAGAGAAGTATCAATCTATACCCACCAATGATGCACTTGACGGATACGACATGATGAACTACCTTGTGACACATATTGACCGTTATGGTAAGTATTTTCAGCACCAACCGATGATTTCTCAAGAGTACTTACAGACCGACTTTAATATCGTTCAGGAAGGCGATGATACTATTGAGTTTAGTGATAATTCTGATCAGTCTGGACGCTATTTTGTAAACAAACATCTCGATGTTGTCCGATTTAATGGACGTTCATTTGAGCGAATCCGATAGTTATTTACATCTGTGCTTACCGATAAAAGAAAAGATAAATTTCAGCAGGTTATAAGTCGACGTCAATTTGATTTGACAGTGGTGTTAGAAAATGTGCATGATCCTCATAATATAGGAGCAGTCATGCGTACCTGTGATGCAATAGGTATCTCCGAAATGTATATTTTATATACCGAAAAAGAACTCAAGAATAGAGCAGAGTATGTTGGATTCAATAGTTCATCGGGTAGTAGAAAATGGGTGAAAGTTCATTTTATGTATAATGTGCATGAGTGCTTTACATTGATCAAAAAGAAGTATAAAAATGTATTTGCCACACATATGTCCGAGGATTCAGTTTCTCTTTATGATTTGAATTTGAGTCAGCCTACTGCTCTTGTATTTGGTAATGAGCATAATGGAATATCTAATGAAGCATTATCCTATGTCGACGGTAATTTTTTGATTCCTCAATACGGTATGGTGCAAAGCCTTAATATCTCAGTAGCTTGTGCCGTGAGCCTGTATGAAGCATCGAGACAGCGGAAGGTCAAGGGGAAATATGACAATCCATTTGATTTGGATAACACTGATCACAAAATATTGTGGGATCGCTATAATGCAAACCATAAGCCACGAGAAGAGAAGTCTTAAATCATATATAGCGAGTACTCATCTATCATGACCTTAACTCAACTTACTGAGTGCTACCTTGATTCGAGACATCGCTTCTTTTAGTTGCTCCTCAGAGGCGGCATAAGATATACGCATACATTTATTATTACCAAATGCTGATCCTGCCACAACAGCAACGTGGGCTTCAGTCAGGATATACTCAGCAAAGTCTGAGCTGTCTTCTATTGTGACTTCTCCATTTGATTTTCCAAAAAATGCGCTGATATTAGGGAATGCATAAAAAGCACCTTGTGGTCGATTCATTTTGACACCTTCGATATCTTCTAGTAGAGTGATCATAAGCTCCCTTCTTTTTTCAAAGGCTTCTTTCATCTTATGACTAGGCTCTAGACTGGAAAGTAGAGCATGTGCCGCAGCCATCTGTCCAAATGCTGTTGCCCCAGAGGTACACTGACCTTGGACCTTTGCACAGGCCTTGGCTAACCATGCCGGAGCACCTATATAGCCTAGTCTCCATCCCGTCATGGCAAATCCCTTAGAAAAACCATTGACAGTCACCGTCCGGTCTTTGAGAGAAGGGATAGATCCTATACTAAAATGCTTGCCTGTGAAATTGATGTATTCATAAATCTCATCACTGATCACTATTATGTTTGGGCGATCTTCAAGTACCTTGGCTATAGCCTCTAGTTCCTCCTTTAGATACACTGATCCTGTGGGGTTACAAGGAGAGGAGAATAGGATAGCTTTAGTCTTATCTGTGATGGCACCTTTTACTTGCTCAGGTGTAACTTTGAAATCATTTTCTATCGTAGCCGAGAGGTTTACAGGAACACCACCTGCAAGGCTCACGATATCAAAATAAGATACCCAATAAGGCGTAAATATGATGACCTCATCTCCAGGGTTTAAGATGGCATCACATATGTTGGCTATACTTTGCTTAGCCCCATTAGAGACTACAATTTGATTGATATCAAACTCTAGATCATTATCTCTTTTAAATTTAGTAACTATAGCTTCCCTCAGTGGAGCAAGGCCCGCTACTGGCGTATACTTTGTATACCCGTCATCCAAGGCTTTTTTTGCGGCTTCTTTGATATGATCTGGAGTATCAAAATCAGGTTCGCCTAGGCTTAAGCTAATCACATCATGACCTTGTGCACGGAGATCTCGAGCTTTCTGCGCCATTTTGAGAGTTGCTGACTCAGAGAGTGATTTGATTTTGTCAGAAAGTATATTTTGAGCTAAAGTTTGCATATCCTACGGGTTTAAATCATTTTTCACAAAGATATTTTTAGCATTTGGGATTCGTACTTATTTATATGATATTTTTCACTCATATTTGGGATTTTATTGGACTCAGTCTATAAACTTGGCGCTTATGATACAAGTATTCGTTACAGGAGGTACTTTCGATAAGGATTATAATTACATTACCGGTAAGTTATACTTCAAGGATAGTCATCTTAAGACCATGTTTGAGCGTGGTCGCAGCACGTTGGATATTGATGTAAAAACACTCATGATGCTAGATAGCTTAGAAATGAGCTCATCTGATAGAGAAATAATAACACATAGCTGCCGAAATGCAAAGACCGACCAGATTGTCATCACGCATGGTACTGATACCATGGTAGATACGGCTAGGGTATTAGCAGATGCTAAATTATCAGATAAAACAATAATCATCACGGGGGCTATGATCCCTTACGCCTTTGGGAGTAGTTCTGATGGATTTTTTAATTTAGGCTCCGCATTGGCCTTTGTTCAGACGCTTAGCCCTGGAGTATATATTGGTATGAATGGTCGTTATTTTGACTGGAACAACGTCAAGAAAAATACCAAGACAGGGTATTTCGAGACTCTTTATTAAGCTCTTTTATTCGTTCTATATTTCGATATGGAGAGTAGCTTTGTAGCAAGGTATTATTAAATGAGTATCTGGCTTTCACATTTTTATTTTTTAGAACCAAGTCGGTATAAAATAGTATGTGATATTCCCGAGATAGCTTTATTCCTAAAGGAAAGAGATTGTAAAATTAGCTAGGTTAAAGTCTGAAAAGCAGCTACAAACGTATTATAAAAAATTAT
>JAHDGW010000221.1 GCA_020631635.1 Saprospiraceae bacterium | reverse complement strand
TAGGCATAATGATCTCTTTTTCTTGGAGATAGAGAGATTCTTCATATTAATCCACTTCACTCGATCAATGCCTACGTAAAATCGATGAAATGCTTAGCATGTACAAAGATCGAGGTCGGTATAGAGACTTCGATTTTAAGTAGAGAGTATCTTGATGATGAATACTAGTACTACACTCACTACTAGTCCAAATACTACTTTACCAAAGTCCATCAATAGCATCTTGCTGGTGGCTCTAGTCAGTTTTTTATCCAGTCGTAGTCTGATACCGATTTCTCTACCTGCTAACAATCCTATAAATATCCAAGTGGTACTCATGGGTAGCTTTGCTCCCCAGATACCGAAATAGTCATACTTAAATACGTATAGGATAAGCCCATAGATAAAATCAATAATCGTAGCACTTCTGATATCAGCGGTATTGGTTTTGACACGTACGACCTCTTGTACCGCTCCTCCTTTGCGATAAAAGATATACGCCAGTAATCCTAGTATGATGAAGGTTGCAATCCCAAACTCTAGATGAGATAGATTTTTACCACCTTGTAAATAGATAAAGATATTAGCGAGATCTTGAGTCAGCCACTGAAACCATAAAAATCCTGTGGACAACCATTGGAGTACAGTCCACATCTTCTCTTCATTCTTTTGGATAGGATTAGCGATAAATCGTTTTTCAGTCAATTTGGAAATCCCTAGATAAACTAAAATAGCAGAGGAAAAAGCAATCAGATAGCCCATACCTGACTTCCATATCATGCCTCCTAGTTTTGCCTCCGTATCAAATACACTAGCGACCATAGCTTCCAGATCATTGGGTATTTTCTGTAATGAAAAAAGTGTCAAGATCATGAAGGTCGTACTGATGGGTACTCCAAATCTTGTGATGATCAGCAATACCGCTGGTGGTAAGAGGTAGTACCAGGCATAGTTACTTGGCATTTCAGTATATCCTTCTAGACGACCGTATGCGATAGGGTATTGATCACCAGTAGAAAGCAGATCGTACTGACCCACTACCAATGCAGCCAGCAATATAGTAGCTGCAAATGCCCATAGTGTATACCAAGGCAGTCTTTTTTCATTGGAAGTAAGGAATGTACCTAGCGTCTGTATTACATCATTTCCCACTACGGAGTAGGCTGCTAGAGCAAAGCCTAACCACATTACGGTTGTACTCATATCCATACTAGAGGGAAGTTGTTTGCATGTTGTTCCAAAAGTAAAAAACTAACTGATACATCAAGAATTATTCTTATTAAGTTTTTAAAATCTACTTGCCATATAGGTGCTTTGTCACGGCATATATCAAGTTTGATATTTTTTCATATTCATATACGAGATTATTAAAGATCATGACCCCGTCGATATTCGTCTCGTCTAGATTTACTGATCTTATATTTTCAGAGCGTAGAGATTGTTCTAGATTATCGATGTCTACCTCTATTTTTTTGGCATCTGACTTCAGGTTCTCCGTGATTTCGATCGCTTTTAAGTTAGTCTTCATCTGCTCGATGGCAGCGTCTATATTTACGATTAGGCCATTGATACCATCTCTTTGCTCTGGGGTAAACCAGATTTTATTATCCGATTTGTATTCTATTTCTTTACTGATCTGAAAGTAGATGTCACATATGATCTCTAGATCATTGCAGATGTTGATATAGCTTCTGAGGGTATAGCTAGTTTCTTCAGACATTTGTTCTCTTCCAAGTTTCGTAATAAATGAGACGATCTCCCCCTCAAGTTTATCACTTAATTTTTCATAGCGTTTTATACCCTTGAGTAGTGTTTGTTTTTTCTTTTTGACCACGCTATTGATGAGTTCTCTACAGAGGTTATTCATCTTTGTGACTACATCTACGAGGCGCAGTGTTTCATTTTGTACTTCATTGAGTGCAAGCTCTGGGGTCGAAAAATTAGATGCAATATGATTAAGCTGAAAGTCATCCAGGTCTTCTGCAGACTGACGGACCGATCGTTTGGCTAGAGCAATCAAAATACCTAAAAAGGGTAATAAAATCAGAGCATTGATAATATTGAAGGCAGAGTGAAAAACAGAAAGACTGATATCGATCCCGCTTGCATTTTCATACGGATTGGGCTGCTGAAAGATATTCATGGATATCCAAGTAACGATATCTAAGAAAAATGGGAAAAGTAGTAAAACCCAAAAAACACCAAAAATATTGAAGAAAGAGTGAATCCGAGCAGAGCGACGAGCATCCGTATTGCCCACTAGGGAAGCCACTTCGGCTGTTAGTGTAGTTCCGATATTTTCTCCTAGTACCATGGCTGCCGCTACTTCAAAACTCAGCCATCCCTTAGAGCACATCGTCAGAGTCAGTACCATAGCTGCACTTGAAGATTGCAATACGATGGTCAGTATAGTCCCCATGAGTACGAAAAGCAATATAGACACAAAGCCGCGATCAGAATATTCTCTTACCCACTCTAATAGCGCCAGATCAGGGTCAGATTTGATATCAGGGACGGCCTCTTGCAGAAAGCTGATAGCCAGAAATATAATCGCAAAGCCTATCAAAAACTCTCCCCAGTAACGCAGTTTGCCTATATTCCGAAAGATCATAGGTACTCCTATCGCGATCAGTAGTAGCGACAAAGTACTCATAGATAAGAGCATATTGTCTTGATTACCAGTAAGCTCAAACTGTGAGGCAATGATCCAGGCGGTGATGGTTGTACCTATATTGGCACCCATCATGACCCCTGCAGACTGCTGTAATGAGAGTAGACCAGCGTTGACAAAGCTTACCGTCATGACGGTAGTCGCTGAGCTACTCTGTACAGTGGCAGTAGTAAATATTCCAGTCAAAAGACCGACGAAGCGATTTTTGGTCATCGCCTTGAGCGTCCGTTGCAGTTGATTTCCTGCGGCCTTTTGGATACCCTCACTCATGATCTTCATACCGTAGATGAAGAAAGTCAATGATCCGATGATCTTGATGATATTTATGATTCCAAAATCCAAACCTCAGTCGCGATTAGAATACCAAGGTAGCATTATCTATGTAAAGTCAACATTAATTAATGAGCATCTGCTCACTGCTATGTGTAGTAGCTATTTGATGATTTTTGTCATAAAAGGCTTTTATGGATTTAAATGGGTATGTCAAAATGGATAGAGTAGGTATTGAAAGAAGTTTTACCAAGCTGTAGGGCATAACAATAGCAAGTAAAAATAAAGCTGTAAATACGTGTTTGTAGTTCATGATCTGGATTATAGTATAAAGATCATAGCTGTCTGTAAATTCAGTTTATACCTTGATTTAAACAATTGTGATCAATATTAATCCAGTGTAAATTATGGTCTTCGATACATGGATATTTACATTGTTACAACGAGTCCTTTCTGAGGAGAAATGCTCCCTTCGACAATTTGACTATATATCTTTTGTAGACCCGTTAAACTCTGGAGTTCTTCTATTTCAAGATGCTTGCTTGCCTGCTGTGTAGTTTTAGAAACCGATGTCTCAGAGCGAATGGTAAATTCTTTGAATCCCCATTCTTTGATTCTTTGTTGAATATGGCCTGGAGCAAAGAAAAACTCCTTATGCTCAGTTTTGGGCGATCTACCAGCCTGCTCCCAATGCGTCAATCCGACCTGAATGCAATGCCTAAGATTAGTCCCTAATAGGTCTGACAATTGATCAATTACCTTGATATTTCCTGACATGTCTATGATCAATGTTCTAGTGCTAGCATCTATCTGATGGACCTCATCATACGTCAAGGTATCGTGATATATGTCTAGTTTTTTAACAAAAGTCTTATTGCTATCAGAAGTAATGCCTATAAGCTTTGGTGAGCTTTTATCATGAAGAATGGATAGGGCAGTACCTATACTTGTCTTACTAGATGCACTCAAGATGACAATTTGCTCTGCTCCAAACCAATTATTCATTTTGGAGTAATCCCACAAACACCAACCAGTGAGATGCAATGGCTGAAGTAGCATATAGTGGTTGTCAAATTCAGGGTTGTAAGCAGGATCAGCCTGTACTCTATGATACAAATTATATCCACTAGGTAAAGACTGACGGTGCTGACTCACATCCTGTAGCGTAAAGCTTGAGAGATGATCTGCATGTATCTTAAGATGTGTTGCGGTAGGGAAGTAGCCATATAGTCGCTCTCCTATAGAAATATCCTTATGAGCAGACTTGATCACGTCGGCAAAGCCCCATACTGGAGTAATGCCATATCGATTTTGATCATCTTGTATACTTGGGAAAAATTGCCAATATCCGATAAGGTCTCCAGCTACGGCATAGGTTATATTATTAGCGGTGTAAGCAAATCGATCTATTTGTAATAGAATTTCACCACTCATCAGCGAGATATCTTTTTGATCTTGAGTCTCGACGATTTGAGTAGAGCTATATTTCGTTTTATTGATTTGAAATTGAGCCATCTAGAGCATTTAGTTCGGTTATGAATTGTTGTAGTTTCATCATGGCGGGCATGGCATTTTTCTTCATACTGTCCAAGATGGCCCTTTTTTCGGGATCTTCTTTATTGATGTTTTTGACCAGTTTAGAAAAGCCATCTAAGCGATTATCTAAGAGCCATTTCCTGATATTTTGATCTTGATTCCAGTTGTATTGATTCATCATGAAGGCTGCGGTCATCGGTATCCAGTCCGTATCGTGATTGGGTAGAGGTACTACCTTACAGAGCTGATTTTTCTTTTGGTCGCTGTCGTAGTGGGCTTCTACGTAAGCTACGAATGAAGCACTAAAAGCAGGCTGATGCGATCGTACCGTCTGCGGTGTAATAAGCCCTTCTTCAAAGATGGCTTTAGTTTCTAGGTTGGTGATTGCACTAGCTGAGCAATCTACCAATATCCGATCTTTATCATTGGTGATGGTGCCACGATCCAGCATAATCTTATCTTGTTCTATATGTTTTACTCGGCCAAGCCTTACGATATTCTGGATTGTTCTGAGTTGCTCCAGCTCGAGTTGACTGATCGTAGCTGCATGAAACATTTGAGGTTTTACACCAGTATCTAGCCTCCGTAGCACTCCTGATTGCTCTAGTCGATGAAAAAGATCATCAATAGACTCTGCCTGCGCCAATGCCTCAAAACTGGCCGCTTGAGCACCGATGGCATCATTGAAAAACTCTTCTGTAGGTTGCGTATTTTTTCTATCTAAAAACCAGGCATCCCGAGATATAATCCAAGAGATATCTTCAGGATCTATACCTTGCTCCAAGAGCCAAAGACAGGCATCTATACCAGTCTTGCCGCCACCTATGATTGTATATCCGCTGGGTTTATTATTGATATCTACCAAGCCATTGATAGGTATAAAGTTTACATCCGCAGCTACGGTAAAATTAGGCTTATGGGTAGACGGTATGGAGGTCTTCAGATAGGTGCAGTCGACCGTTTTGATATTAGG
>JAHDGW010000220.1 GCA_020631635.1 Saprospiraceae bacterium | reverse complement strand
AAATGCTTAACTGTTAAGTGGCCTTAAAGTTTCAAAATTTGTCCGTCATAAGCAAGCTTAATATCAGATGGTAGCCTTTGATTGACCCTCTCATGCAAGCCCATGTAGTGGCTCATATGAGTGAAATATGTTCTTTTAGCCCCTATTTTACTTGAATAGTCTATAGCTTCCTGTAGCGTAAGATGAGCATGATGGTCATACTCATGCAATGCACTCAAGACTAAGGTATCCAATCCTTCTAGCCCTTTTAATGTTGTAGTCGGGATTGTTTTTACGTCAGTCAAATAGGCAAAATTTTCTACCCTAAAACCTAAAATAGGAAGCTTACCGTGCATTATTTTCATCAGATGAATATCTAAAGATCCTACCCTAATGCTATCAAAATAATCAACGCTATTCATTTCAAATCGAGGAACTCCGGGATATGGCGAGGGCTCAAATGCATAAGCAAATCTCTTTTCAACATCAGCAATGACTCTATGCAATGCATAAATAGCCATAGGTTTTTTTGCTTTGAACATCAAAGGCCTTAGGTCATCTAAGCCCATCATATGATCAGTATGTTCATGACTTAATACTACGGCATCCAACGAAGATATCTGCTGATCGAGCATTTGACACCTAAAATCAGGGCCACAGTCAATGAGTACAGTAGTGTCTTTTTTTTCAATAAGGATGCTGACTCTTCGGCGTTTATCTTTTGGGTCATTAGATTGACATACGACACAATCGCATCCAATGACCGGAACGCCCTGAGAAGTACCTGTGCCGAGTATCGTAACCTTGAGTGCTGCCATGAGTTGCTAAAGATAAACCTATTTTGTCTAATAAGCTTTTGACAGTGTTATGGGTAACTTAGGAGATCAGGCTCTAGATCGCATAAATCCTTGTTCTGAAAGAAATTTCCGCGAAAGCGCAGAAAGCTCTGAATAATTTATCTGGATCTGCGATAAAATATTTTGAAGAGTATCAAATCTAGCTTGAGTATCGAAAAACTTATTGACAATCACTACATTGGAATCATGGACATAACAATAGCCTGATCGAAAATTTCCTTTTTCATACCTAAGCTTATACCCTAGTTCTGAAAATACAATTTCCAACTGTTTAAGATATTTAGTTTTTATCTTCACTTTTCAAATATATGAAAATTATAAATATGATATTTATGAATACATTTTCTAAATTTTTCGTTTAGTACATATTTCATCATTTGACCTCTAAGCATATGGTTATTAATAAAAATTGGATCTATACTGTATTCATCGCTAGTCTATTTTGCATTCAGGATCTATCTGCTCAACGATTTAATGCATTTGCCATTTCAGGTTTGACCGCATCACAGATTGATGGGGATAATCTCGCTGGCTTTAGAAAACTAGGCTATACTCTAGGGTTAGGTGTTCACTATGACTTCGATAAGCGATATTATGGTGGACTAGAATTATTGAATACTCTAAAAGGTAGTCAATCAAAATTGTCTCTCTCAGGGAGTAGTGGTTTCAGTAGCACTTCTCTGAACTACCTAGAGGTTCCTATATATGCAGGGATCAGGGACTGGTACATCGATGGAGAAGATTACTACAAAGTAGGAGCAGAAGGCGGCTTATCTATAGGAAATCTAATCAATGCATCGAGTGAGAATACGGCATATGAAAACAGAACAGACGAATTTAATCGGATAGATATCAGCTATCTATTAGGGGTCTATTACTCATTTTCAAAACGCTGGACAGCTGGAGCGAGATATACTCGGGCATTCACTAATTTATTTAAGGATGAAGCAACAGGAATCGAGCGTCTAAGGTCTTATAATTGGAGTTTCAGAATGCAATTTCATTTCTAACTGGGACCAATGCAACGAAAAAAATACGATCTTTGATTTATGAAAAATATGATCATTTTGACTTTCATTGTCCTTTTACATGTAGGTATCATGTCTTGCGGCGGGGATACATCGGCTAAAAACTCGGAATCGAGTAATATTCCCAACTCTACAGCGTCTGAGAAAGTAGAAACTATCACGGGGCAGTCGGGCAATCCTTTTCAAAGCATTCCAGGAGATAAAATGAGAAATCTTTGGGAAAATTGTGAATTGATAGATTATATATTCTACGAACTCCCTTTTAGCATGAATCAGAGTGAAAAAAGTGGTATTCAATCTACCATTGCTCAAGTAAGTACCATGGCCCAGCAGTCCTACCCTGCTAATTGCAAGCCTATAGCTAGGCAGATGTTCCAAGTAGGAGGAGAAATCGTACTGGAGGCAGAAGTCTTTTTTAGTCCAGAATGTCAATTTTTTGTATTCTTAGAAGATAATAAGCCCAAATATGCCAATCAAATGACACCGCAAGGCGCAGAATTTTTTGGAAACATTATCAATCAGGCCATGAAAACAAGAACAAACATTGGACAGCAATAATTATGCAGTCATAGATCTAGGATCTAATACATTTCATCTACTCATATTTTCACTTGAGGAGCATCCTTTTCATCTCATACATCGCCATAGAGAGTACGTTTTCTTATCAGAAAAAGGAGTACAATCTATAGGTAAAGAGGCATACCAAAGGGGTATAAAATGTCTACAGGGTTTTTACGACACTTGTAAATCTCATGGTGTCAAAAAAGTAAAGATCATAGGGACTGAGACCCTAAGAAAAGCCTCTAATGGTGCTCAATTTTTGAGTGACGTATATGACCAGTTTAGGTGGACAATCCAATTAGTTTCTGGTATAGAAGAAGCTGCCTTGATCACCGAGGGGATCAAATTATCAGGTGCTCATACCCAAGGCACAGATCTCATCATGGATATCGGTGGCGGAAGTGTAGAGTTTATTGTGATTCAAAACTCAGAGGTACTTTTTACGGAAAGTTATCCTATTGGCCTATCGATACTGAAAAATCTTTTTCATAATAGCGAACCTATGAAATCGGTTGAGAAAGAAGAACTAAACCTCCATATAGAAACTGTGCTACAGAGTCTCTTAAATTTCATTCAAAACCACAAAATCAACAATATCATCGGCGCAAGTGGTTCTTTTGAAGTATTGACATCCCTCACTAAAACTATACCACACAATAGCCATTGTGTTCTTGTGGATCTTGGATTTACACAAACAATAATTGAGGATATCTCAAAGCTCAACTACGAAGAAAGGCTAGGATATAAGGGACTTCCCCATAGTAGAGCCAAACATATGGTCGTGGCACTTCAGCTTATCAAGACCATACTCAATATCGTTAAACCCAAAGGCCTAGTCGTATCTGAATTTGCGCTGAAGGAAGGAGTCATAGCAAGCTGGAATAAGAATATTTAGACTAGACTAAATATTTATTTAATCTGATTTAATTTTTCTAATTTAGTACTGTGATTGAACTTTTAGAACAACTTATCTCACCTTTTGGAATACGTGCTATAGTGGCATCCTCTATGGTAGGAGTGATGTGCGGTGCAATTGGCAGCTTTATCGTTTTACGTAATATGAGTATGATCGGTGATGCGCTTTCGCATGCCATACTGCCGGGTATCGTGCTTGCCTTCTTAGTAGTAGGTTACAATACGCTAGGTTTTTTCGTAGGATCAGTACTAGCTGGATTGGCAACTGCATTTGCTATAACGTGGATACAACAAAATGTACAAACTAAGAATGACGCCGCTATCGGGATCGTCTTTACCGCGATGTTTTCTATCGGGGTAATCGGTATCAGTCATCTGAGTAGGCATAGCGAAGAGGGAGTTCATCTTGATCTCAAGGACTTTTTGTTTGGTAACGTCCTAGGAGTTAGCAATGAAGATTTAATGATCACTGCTATCGTATTGATCTATACCTTGATCTGTATTTATGTTTTTTATAGATATCTTTTCATCACTACTTTTCAGCCCATCATCGCAAAGACTATGGGTATATCGGTCAAATATGTACATTATTTTTTGATGCTACTGCTGTCATTTGCCGTAGTTGCCTCCCTGCGGACGGTAGGAGTAATACTAGTCGTCGCGATGCTCATTACACCAGCAGCCACTGCCCTACTCTTGAGTCATAGACTGCAAAAAGTGATCATCATCTCTTCATTTATAGGTCTGATATCTGCAATATTGGGTACAGCTGGGGCATTTGCTTTAGATACTACTCCAGGCCCTCTGATGACGTTGGTTGCCACTTTCATTTATGGTATTGCCATCGTTTTGGCTCCTGAACAAGGACTGGTGGCAAAATATAGGATTAAACAAAAACAGTATTGGAAAATACTGCAGGAAGATATCCTAAAACAAGTATTCAAAACATCAGATCAAGGCGCCACTATTGCTGGAATTGCAGATAGACTGCAAGTCAGTATACGACAAATAGAGAAATCAATACAGCGAGCAGCTATAGATAAGTTATTTATCAAAAACGGAGAATACATACAGCTAAGCTATGCAGGTCAGCAAAGGGCCAACTCACTGGTAAGAGCACATAGATTATGGGAATCATACCAGGTGAATACCATGGGCATCAACGAAGAAAGAATCCATCAAGAAGCGGAAATACAAGAACATAAGTTGACTGATGAATTACTTGATGAAATCGAAATTAAACTCGGAAATCCAAAAGTAGATCCGCATGGAAGTCCTATACCTGCAAAAGGAAAATTACCTGAATTATCGCTAACCTCACTCGCTACCAAAACAACCGGCACCATAGCCAAGGATCAAATCAGTGATAAGATAGAAAGTGAACTGTGGGAGCTCGGGCTGATGCCGCTTACAGATTTCATAATCGTATCGAAAGATAGGAGATCGTTACGCATCAAGCAAGGTAGTCGACATATCAAAATACCCAATACGCTAGCTCAATATATAAATATTCAGACCTAGAGGGCTAGTCTTCAGATTTGCCCATCTGTTTATTACTGTGCAAATTATCGAATAAGCGATCCACTCGATCGATCTCATCTAAGGTATCATCTAAGTAAATTTCTATACTCGGTATACGGCGAACGTGCTTACGTATACGTCTTGAAAGTTCAGATTTCAATAGTGGTAAATGCTCTTGCAGGTTAAGCACTACGGCCTGTTTGTTTTCAGTATTGTAGACACTTACATAAATTTTCGCCATCCCCATATCAGGCGTCAACTTAGCATGGGTTACAGTTACAAAAGCATCACCGTAGATATATGAACCCTGCTGCTGTAAAATTGGACCAAAATTTCTTCTTACTAATTCTGCCACCTGTCTCTGTCTCTTGGTTTCCATTTCGCTATAATTTTATTTCACTTTACAAAGCTAAGGTAGAAACCCGTATATATGGCATCTTGTTTATAATTTGCATCGCGAAGCATCAATTTTAATTGGAAAAAGCACAACATATACTCGATACACCGATTGCCTACCTCAAGGGAGTAGGCCCTTTACGTGCAGAACTACTCCAGCAAGAGCTTAGAATATTTACATTTCG
>JAHDGW010000219.1 GCA_020631635.1 Saprospiraceae bacterium | reverse complement strand
GCAATGGTGGTTTCTCCTCCCTCAAGTGAAAATCTTTTTTGACCAACGTACTTTGTATGTAAGAATTTTTCAAAAACTACGGCATCCGTAATCTTCTCTAGCATTCTTTTCTTTTTATGACTTGAGTGACCGTAGTCAGAAGATATATTCCTGCCTTCAAGTTTTTCTCTAAGCCACATCTTCTTTTCTTTATTTTCGATATGGGCGTATTCTACACCCATATTACCGCAGTAGAGTGTATGCAGATGGTCGAGGATTTGTTGTAGGCTTGCATTTTTAAGACCTAACTCAATGCCCGCGGCAAACTTTTCATTTAAGTCAGCTTCTGTTAGACCATAATCAGTGAGATCAAGATGTGGCTTTCGATCTCTTCGATTTCTGATAGGGTTGGTGGTAGACAATAGATGGCCACGATCTCTAAATCCATGTATGATCGACATGACACCAAATTCCTTGGTCAGGTCAGCTCCACTAGATGATCCCTCCTGTAAGTTTTCTTCTAACTGACCGAATTCAAACCCTTCAAAAAAGCTCCTCCATCCGTCCTCTACTTGTGCCGGATTGGCTTTAAATTCTTGATATTTAGCCTCAATATGACTTGGATGAGCATTGAATACGTATGAATAATCGTTCATAATGGTTTTTATCTGTTGTAGTACTTAGTAAACATACAGGGATAATTTGGTACAAAAGCAAATATTAACACTAGAATTAGGCTGATTTTTAGATGTATCTAAAAATATGACATTCTACGCCTTTAAAGTTGAATTTATTCAATATACGATTGAGTGATTTAGATCAGATTGAGTATAGCTGGGAGAATATAGAATATAATTTCCTTGCCAAAGCCAAGATGAAAACTTGCTTATCGTTACGACATATATGCTGGGCAAATCGTTTTAGCATAGAAAATATCAAGAAACCCATGAAATACATTCTACAATTAAGTATGCTTATTTTTTTATTCAGTGCTTGTGAAACCAAAGAGTGCTGTGTTATACCACCTTATCAAAATATATGCGACGATTCGGTTATGATAAGTGCTGATCAATATGACGCTGCATCTTTAGGTATAGGTACATTATTAGATGCAAATATCACAGATGATTGCCTAAATATTAGAATCTCATCATCAGGATGTGATGGATCTAGTTGGATGATTAAGGCTTATGATTCGGGTGGAGTTGCGGAATCCTTACCCGAACAGAGATTTATTAAAATTTCATTTGAAAATCCAGAAAAATGTCTGGCAGTTTTTGCCAAAGAACTTTCTTTTGATTTATATGATCTTAGGGTTGAGGGCAGCCAAGAGATTATTTTGAATGTTGATGGCTGGGGAGATGGCTTAAGATATGTGTATTGAGAAATTTAATTTGTACTTATTTCGATAATTGATGAGCTTAATACATTCTAAATAAGTCAAGTAGATACAAGAAAATTGGACTGGATAGAAGTATTTTTTTATTAGACTTGAGTTTTTTCAAAATATTTCATTTACTTTTGCACTCCGATTAGAAAATTAAGGAATTATGGCACATCATAAGTCAGCTCAAAAAAGAATCAGACAAGACGCAGTTATCCGTCTAAGAAATAGATATTATAAGAAGTCAGCTCGTACAGCTATTGCGAAGCTAAGAGCGATGACCGATAGTAAAGAAGCTAAGACGTTTCTTCCTAAGGTAATTTCTATGATTGATAGATTAGCGAAGAGAAACACTTGGCATTCTAATAAAGCCTCAAACTTGAAAAGTAAGCTAACTAACCACGTAGCGAAGTTAGCATAGTACGATACAATAGTCAATTTTATAAAGGTCTGTAAGTCTAACTTATAGACCTTTTTTTATACTCTAAATTATGGAATACTAATGGATGATCAGTGCCGTAAAATTGTATTGGAGGGAATGCTATCACAAGATACATTCAGTAAATATCTAGGTATTGAGATAGATTCTGTCAATATGGGTGAAGTCAAAGCGTTCTGTAGGGCAAGGTCAGAGATGTGTAATGGCTTTGGTATTATACACGGGGGCATATTGTTTTCGTTTGCCGATAGCGTCATGGCATTTTGTGCCAACACCTTAGGATATTTGGCGGTCACAAAAACCTCAACCATCAAGTTTTTGAAACCTACTAAGCCTGAGGCGATGCTGGTCGCTACTGCAAAGTGTCACTATGTAGATCAAAAAATGATTACGGTTACTTGTCAGATACAGCATAGAGACGGCATCGTTGCAGAACTAGAAGCTCAATTTAAACAAACAGATCAGCTTTGGTCTAGCCTGTGGTCTGCGTCTTGATTTTATTGAGTACTTGTGTAGTGATGGCTTGTTTTGTCTGTACGCCCATAGTTTCCCAGAGGAGTTTTCCATTTTGATAGAGCTGTAGAGTTGGCATGCTCATAATACCTAATTGTTTAGCAAGCTTTTCATTTTTATCGACATCGATTTTGATGACTCTCACTTTTTTTCCTAAATCAGCTTTTACTTCCTTCAGGATAGGGGCAAGCATTTTGCAAGGTCCGCACCACGTTGCAAAAAAGTCAATCAAAATTGGTCTATCTGCATTGATTAGTTCTGTAAATCCTACTTTTGCCATAGTTAACTGTCTATTTATGATGAATATCAAACTTATTACGATCTCCATGGTCTTTTGGTTCCTAATACTTAGCTGTAATAACGGCCAACGGACAGAACCTAACATACAGGGTGCCGATACCGCGCAGGAGCTCGATGACGCATATATACAGAAACTTTATACGTATTATTATTCCAATCCTAAAACACAGGAACAAAAAGAAAGTAATATCATCGTTGATTATATTATCGAAAATAAACTCGTAGTCGAACGAGATAGATTAGGATATTTTTATCGAATAGAGAAGGCTTCTTCTGATGCAAAGCTGCCCTTACTCAGGCATCAGAGCCCTGTAGAGGCCCATTATGTTGGTACCTTTTTAGATGGAAAAATATTTGATAGTAGTCGGGATAGAGGAGAATCCATAAAATTTAAAGTGGGTCAGATGATCCATGCATGGAATCACTTACTAAAGAAAATGCAAAAAGGGGATAAAGCCTTATTGCTTACACCATCCAGATTGGCCTATGCAGATCGCGGATTCCCTGGCTTTGTGCCACCTAATACTCCATTGAGGTTTGAGATAGAGGTATTATAAATCAGGCAGAAAAAGAAGTTCCACATCCGCAGGTATCAGATGCATTTGGGTTGTTAAAGGCAAAGCCTCGGTTATTTAAGCCTTCTACCCAGTCTATTTCCATACCAAGAAGATATAAGGCATGAGCTTTTTCCATAATGACTTTCATGCCTGATATTTCACTTACTTGGTCTTGCTCCTTGGTCTCGTCAAATCCAAGAATATATGTAAAACCACTACATCCTCCTCCTTTGACACCTACTCGAAGGCCATAGTCTGCAGGTACGTTTTGCTCGTCCCGGATTCTCTTAAGTTGGATTATTGCTCCTTCTGTAAGCGTGATGGGTGCTACTGCTGTGGTTGATGTATCGCTCATGATTTTTTCTTTATGCTGCAAAAATAATTAATTGATCCTATAAAAATAGTAACACTAAGTATGATGATTAACATAACTTAGTCATTTGAAGTTCTATTGATCTAAAAATAATAAACTGATGGCTAGCGAAATAATAATGGTGATACTGGATATTTTAAAATTTACTATACCAGGGCTAGTGGTATTTTTTACCGTATATCACATTTTTAAAAAGTATCTCAATGCCCAGATCAATCTGGAGTCGATGAAGCTCAACAAGGATATAAGGTCAGAAACTTTGCCTCTGAAACTTCAAGCATACGAGAGGTTGAGCTTGTTCATAGAGCGTATTTCTATCTTACCTCTAGCGAATAGATTGATTACTCCTGAGATGACCGTAGGATCGATACGTAGTGCTATGATGATTGCTATAGAACAAGAATATCATCATAATGTGTCACAGCAAATTTATATATCAGAGCCATTGTGGAAGATAATTCAACTTGCTAAAAATGAGAACCTAAATATGATAGCAAGTGCAGGATCTACTTTACCAGCTGGAGAACCAGCAAATAAACTCATCCAACAACTAGCACTTACAGAAAGAGAACTCAATATAAATCCTATCGAACAGGCGAAAGCTGCGATCCGAAAAGAAGTATCACTACTATTTTAATCTTATGAGAAATAATATCACCATTGCGGCCTTAATGGGTCTTGTAACATTATTGATAGCTTGTAAGACCAACAGTTACGTAGCTAATGTACATCCGCATAACTATGAGGTAAATCCATGGCTAACTGATGGGGTGGCTGAGTATGACAGTATCATAGCACCATATAAGGCCTCGCTCGACCAAGAGATGGATGAGGTGCTGGGAGCTAATCTTGCTATGTTATATAAATCAAAACCTAATGGGTCATTGGGTAACTGGATGGTGGACGCTCTGTACAACCAATCCTATGTTTTATTTACTGATTCTATTGATTTTACGGTATTGAATTACGGAGGTATACGGATCCCAAACTTACCAGAAGGAGATGTCACTAGGCGCAATATCTACGAACTGATGCCCTTTGAAAATAAAGTATCTAAGTTGAATGCCGACGGCCGCATAGTCAATAAGTTGGTAAAAAGAATTGTAAATTATGGAGGTTGGCCAATATCAGAACATCTCCTCATCAAAGTAAGTGATCAAGATACTTTGGCTTATCTCAATGGGGATGTTATTGATCATAATGCTAGATATACTTTTTTGATCACAGATTATGTCGCTAATGGAGGTGATCGTTGTGATTTTTTATCGGAGGCTAAACGAGAAGATTCCAAGGTTTTGCTCAGGGACGTATTTATAAATGAACTTATGGATTTGACTACAAATGGAAAACTTATTGAAGTATCATCCCAAGACAGAATAGTATATGAATAGGCGAAAATTTTTGAAAAACAGCACGGCAGCGGGACTGGCTTTTGCCGTAAGTCCAGTGATGGCTAATCTAGCAGTACAGCCAGAATTTATACACCTATCTATAGTACATACCAACGATATGCATAGTAGGATAGAACCTTTTCCTCTCGATGGAGGTCGCAATGCTGGTAAAGGGGGAATGTCAAGAAGAGCAGCCCTGATTGAGAAAATAAGACAAGAGGAAGGAGAAATACTATTATTGGATGCGGGAGATATTTTTCAAGGGACTCCATATTTCAATTACTACGGAGGGGAACTAGAGTTTAAATTGATGTCAAAAATGGGCTACGATGCAGTCACTTTAGGTAATCATGACTTTGATGGAGGCATGGATGGATTACATAAGCAACTCCCCCATGCGTCTTTTGATATCGTTACCTCTAATTATGATTTTAGAGATACGATCATGGAAGAGCATACCTACGATTACAAAATTTATAATAAAAAGGGAGTGAAAATCGGAGTCTTTGGAGTAGGAATAGAACTGCAAGGTCTCGTGCCATCAGATCTGTATGGAAAGACCAAGTATATGGATCCAATAGACGTGGCAAATC
>JAHDGW010000218.1 GCA_020631635.1 Saprospiraceae bacterium | reverse complement strand
ACTTCTATAGTCTTTAATCGAGACCATTCTCCATTATACGATCATAAACCACAAAAAATACTAAAGAGAATAAAACATTCGAAGCGAAAGTACCTCTGAAAAAAGGTATACCCGCCGTGTAAGATTGTATTAATCCTTCAAATGTTTTAGGGTATGTAGAAATACCAAGCCACGAACCAAAGTTAGTGATCAAAAAGAAAATGATACCCGCGGCAATACCCGAGCCTAAAATCTTGATCAGTGTCCTATTTTTACGTAATACTAACATCCCAAGCCCCACAATTAAAATATACGAGCTATACGTCCAAATCATGAAATTGCTAAAATAGGTAATCGATTCTCCGTCACCATACACAAAGTTATTCAACAAGAAATCACTTACAAAAATGGCGATCAGCGGTATAATAAAGCGATAGCTATTCTTAAAAAAAACAGCTCCACCAAACAAACATAAAGCAGCTACAGGGGTAAAATTGTATTCGTGTGGGATTAGTCTACTGAGACATACAATAAAAATAAATCCAGTAATATAAAGTGTATGTTTTTGTAACGCATTCATATTTAAGCTGCTTAATTAATGCAAAAGTAGTGTATTCCTCAAGATTCTTGCATTTATAAATTCAATACTTGAGTCGGTATTATTTGATTTCAGTAGAATCTAGGTATTTGCTACTTTTACAGCCATGAGTAGCACCGAAGATGCAACTGAGTTGAGACCTTATCTCCAACCTAGCGAAAGCCCACGACTAAATCTAGGGATATACATCATTGGTGTGGTGATATTTTATGTACTTCAGATTATAGGTGCATTAATCATGGCAGGGTTATTAGCGATGCATGTACGTAAGACTCCTAATGTAGGTACAACCGAGTTAGATCAGTTTTACAGCAATCCAAATTTCGAAACCATCTACATGAATCCAAATCTTGGATTATGTTTATTGATTTTACCTTTTCTGGTCATTTTGATAGGTATGTACCTATGGCTAAAACATGTGCATAAGCGTAGTCTGCTGTCTATGATTACTGCAGATAAGAATTTCGATTTTAAAAGATTGTTTTTTGGTTTTGGGACATGGTTTCTGCTATCCGTGATTATGGAAGTATTTGTACATTTTAGCCTAGGATCATCTATCGACTTCAATCTAGATCTACAGAACTTTGTTCTCTTACTCTTGATAGCTCTATTTTTATTACCCATACAGATTTTGGTAGAAGAATTATGGACGAGAGGATACTTATTGCAGGGTCTTGCAAAAACAAAACTTCGTAAGATTATTATGATTATGATCAGCACCGCTTTCTTTGCTCTATTACATTCTAGCAATCCTGAGATTTCGAAATACGGATTTTTACCTATGATGACCTACTATATTGTAGCGGGGGCATCGTTAGCTATTATGGCTGTAATGGATGATCGGTTGGAGTTGGCGATAGGGGTTCATTGGGCTACTAATTTTTTTGGTGCGGTCATCATTAATTATGAAGCTTCTGCATTACAGACAGCCTCTTTATTCAATACGGATACCTCTGACCCTTTATTAATCGCATCCCTTTGGTTAGTTTCTGCACTTCTTTTTTTATACTTATGTAAACGCAAATACAACTGGACTGCGTTTAGTCAATTACTCAAATAGAGATACATACTATGAAAATTATACACATTTTAGTTTTGTCAATGCTTGTTGTCATTTCATCATATGGGCAGGCTGATCGGTGGCAACAAGCGATCAAATACAAGATGGATATTGAAGTAGATTCTGAAAACAATCAATATGCAGGTCATCAATACGTACAGTATTACAACAATTCACCGGATACATTGAATCGCATTTTTTATCATCTTTATTTCAATGCATTTCAGCCTAATAGTATGATGGATACTCGATCCCGAACAATTGCCGATCCTGACGGAAGAGTATTGGATCGTATTCAAAATCTCAAGGAAAATGAAATAGGGTTTCACAAAATTCTTAGTTTAACACAAAACGGTAAAAAGACCAACTATGAAGTCGTAGGTACCATATTGGAAGTAGATCTAGCAGAACCTATACTACCTGGCGAATCGGCATTGATGGACATGAGATATGTATCACAAGTACCTCTGCAAGTAAGGCGATCAGGCCGAGATAATAAAGAAGGCATCAGACTATCGATGTCACAGTGGTATCCCAAAGTATGTGAGTACGACTATCAGGGGTGGCATACAAATCCCTATGTCGGCAGGGAGTTTCATGGTGTTTGGGGTGATTTTGATGTGAAAATTACCATTGACAAAGATTATATAATAGGAGCTACTGGTGTTTTACAAAATGCTGAAAATATAGGATATGGCTATCAAAAAAATGTAGGTAAGGAGCCTAAGAAAAAGGGGAAGAGTCTGACTTGGCATTTTCTCGCAGAAAATGTACACGACTTCGTATGGGCCGCAGATCCTGATTATACCCACACTAAGATTACTGCACATGATGGTACGGTACTTCATTTTTTATTTCAGCCCGGAGAAGATACTTCCGAAAACTGGGCACAACTGCCAGATGCCATGGACGAAGCACTGAAGTGGATCAATAAAAATTATGGAAAATATCCATATCCTGTATACTCCTTTATACAAGGTGGTGATGGAGGTATGGAATATCCTATGGCTACACTGATCACCGGAAAGCGCAAGTGGTCAAGCCTTGTAGGAGTTTCTATTCACGAACTAATGCACTCGTGGTATCAAATGATACTTGGCACCAACGAGGCTCTATATCCCTGGATGGATGAGGGATTTACTTCTTATGCAAGTGCAGAAACCATGAATTATCTCAAAAAGAAAGGGAAAATCCCTGGAGAGCTAAGAGACAATCCAACTCTCGGAGCTGTAAGATCTTATGCCAATTTTACACAGACAGGAATGGAAGAGCCACTTTCTACTCATGCAGATCACTATATGACAAATAGAGCTTATGGCTTAGCTTCGTATGTAAAAGGGAGTGCAACACTTGCACAACTGCAATACATTATCGGTAAAAAAGATTTTCAATCTGCACTTTTGAGATATTATGATACTTGGAAATTCAAACATCCGAATACGAATGATTTCATACGTATTATGGAAAAAGAGTCAAACCTAGAATTGGATTGGTTTAAGGAGTATTGGGTCAATACTACTCATCAAATCGATTATGCCGTTGATACGTTGATTAATCGTTCTGCAAAGACTACAGAGATCGTATTGTCAAGACAGGGTGTATTCCCAATGCCAATAGATCTAACTATAAACTATAAAGATGGATCAAGCTCTAAGCATAATATTGCTTTGCGTATGATGAGGGGTAATAAAGGAAGTGACAGCTTTACCTATGAAAAAATAGAAGAGGACTGGCCATGGACACATCCCACCTACAGCTTAACTATAGATAGCCCTATCGGTAATATAACATCTGTGATCATCGATGAGAGTAAGCGTATGGCAGATGTTAACTTAGACAATAATATCTATCCGAGACAAGTCATGGAAGAGGAGCAACCGGAGTAATGGAAGCCAATCTGCTGACTGCGATTTTGATGCCACTTGCCCTTGCCTTGATTATGTTTGGTATGGGTTTGACTTTATCCTTTAGGGAGTTTAAATCTGTAATACAGCGACCTACAGCATTTGCCATAGGATTTATCAATCAAATGATATTGGTTCCGTTATTAGCTTTTGGCATCAGTATTACTTTAAAACTGAGCCCTGATCTAGCAGTAGGCATGATGCTCATAGCCGCATGTCCTGGCGGTGCAAGTACCAACTTGATCACCTTCTTGTCAAGAGGCAATGTCGCATTAAGTATCAGTTTGACTACCATAGATGGTTTTTTAGCAGTCATCTCTATACCACTCATTCTTAACTTCTCGATCACTTATTTCTATGGCAGTAGCTCAGATATCTCGGTACCGCTGATGGAGACAATAGGCAAGATTGTACTGATGATTATACTACCAGTAACCATAGGTGTATTAGTCAAAAATCGATTTCCAGTAAAAGCAGCTCATCTAGCCAAATGGTCAAAACCGGTCTCAGGTATATTATTCTTTTTAATACTGCTTTCCATATTCATCGGCGCATTTGATATGATCATGGATTCCGCATATGATCTTGGCATGAGTAGTATATTATTGAATCTTGGCGGGATGGCAGCAGGTTTTATATTGGCTACTTTATTTAGGCTTCAAGTCAAGGATAAGATTGCTATCATGATAGAGTCGAGTATACAAAATGGTGGATTAGCTATTGTCATAGCCTCTTCTATTTTAATGAAGCCAGAGCTATCTCTAGTGGCAGGTATTTATAGTGTATTTATGTTTGCAGCAGCAGGTATCATCGTGGCCATATCCAATATGGTAAAGTGGTAGATAATCATGATGAAAACAACGGTCTTAAGATTTGAGATATTAGTGCAACTCGGCACTATACCTATCGTCGTTTAACACCACCTTTATATTTTGCTTGACGGTTGTCGCAAGTGATAGTCCTACATAATCGACTTTAACAGGAAAGGTTTTATGCTTTCGATCTACCAATACTGCAACTTCCAATGATTTGATGAGGATATCAAAGAAGGGTTTAAATGCATAAAACAACGTACGACCAGTATTGGCAACATCATCTACAAGGATGACAGCAGCATCCTTTAGGTCTTTATGTGCTACATTGATCTCAATAGGAGAGGATACTGGTTTAGCAGGATTGAGTGTAATGTTATGAAGGATGACTTGTTTATCAGATATTGAGACTAGTGTAGTTTTTAAAATTTCTGCGAAACGAAGACCGTTATTATTGATACCAATCAGAAAAACCTTTTCTGTACTGAAATGGTGTTCCAAAATTTCATATGAAAGTCTGGTTATCTTTTGTTGTATTGCTTTATGGTCTAATATCTGCATGATCTCACTTTAGTCGTAAAGATACTAAGAATGATAGGTGCAACAAAAGGTAAGAGTTCTCTTAATATTCAATGATGTTCATTAACTTGTAGGTTTACGATTAGCTCAACGACCTATGATTCTTGATTTCTCCATTGTCCTTTTCTACTTTATAATCATAATGGTATTTGCGCTACGTGGTCGCGTATCTGATCAAGAAGCTACACCAGAGATGTATTTTTTGAGCAATCGATCTTTGCGCTGGCCATCTATAGCTATCTCTACCATTGCCACTAATGTACAGGGATATCAGTTTTTAGGAATGATGGGCTCTGCCTATCTATATGGTCTGGCTCAGGCCAACTTGGAAGTCAATGCCATCACAGGTCTTGTGATGTCTGCATTTATCTTTGTGCCCTTATATCTCAAGCATAAGGTGATTACGATCACTCAATTTATCGAAAAAGTACTAGGGGAGTATACCGCTCTATTTTATAGCGTTGCTAATATTCTATTATTTTCGACGGTAGGTCTTGGGTCAGCATTATTTTTTGGAGCTTATGCGGCAGAGCTTATTTTTGCTGACTACTTCAGTTTTATTAGTGATGATCCTATGGTACGAGTGGCTGTTATTGCCATTGCTTTAGGCATATTTTCCGCTATATAT
>JAHDGW010000002.1:30044-41827 GCA_020631635.1 Saprospiraceae bacterium | reverse complement strand
TGTTAGTCATATCGTTACCCGAATTATCTTGAGCTGATGCTATTTCGGCATAGTTGATATAATTAGGTGCTCCTACTGGTACAAACTGTTGTGTTAATGTAAGCGGTATTACTGTACATTCACCAGGTGCTAACTGACCTACAGTAGTCGTACATAAATCACCACTTGGAGCAGTAGACCAAAGTGGAGTGCTTGCTCCTGTATTAATTGAGTATCCATTAGGTAAATAGTCCTTCACTACAATATTTGTAGCAACAATATTTCCTTGATTGCAAACGGTAATATTATATAGATGATCTTGTCCTATAAAATATGGGGGGCTAGTCAATAACTCTTTTCTTAAAGCTAAATCAAATACATCAAGTTTTTCAGGATCATGATCGTCTTCATCCGTAATATTATCACCATCCTTATCTGCTCCATTATCATTGATATGATCATCTTCGTCTGTATTTGGCGTTCCTCCTATATCATTACCAGAATCAGTATCATAAGTACTATCAAAGTCAAATCCTACTATGCTTTGATTATTCGTATCTGTAGCTGAAGAAATTTCAGCGATATTAGTCCAATCATTGATTCCATTTCCTTGACCCACAAGTAAGGTAATTGGAATAGTAGTATCCGTACCCGCTAATAAATCAGTAGTTATCGTAAATGTTGGATTACCTGACACTAAGCTCCAACCTGTATTGAGACTCGCGTCAAAAATTAAGCCAGTAGGCAAATAATCTGTAATTACAATATTATTAAGATCTACTGTACCTTGATTAAATACATTAATATCAAAGATGACCTGCTCATTGATACTAAAGGGAGGGTTTGCAGTATTGATTGTTTTTGAGAGAGCCAGATCTACTAAAGGAGCCGTAAATGTATCTGTATCATCTTCATCTGCGATCGTTGGTCCTGGGGTACTATCTGTATCATCTATAAATCCAAAAATATCTCTTTGAAAGTTAATCAATGCAATATTTTCTAAATTATCGCTAGTGGCACAATCGTCAATAGTAGCTATAAGTGTTACATTCTGGCAATTATTAGGCAATAAGCCACCCATTGGGAATGAACCATTAGATACACTCAATTCTCTAGATGCCGTGATAAAATCAGTATTCGCGGCAAGTACGTTCCAATTTGGATCATTCAAATTATATCCTACAGGAAGTAAATCATAAATCTCAATGGTATCAAGGGGCGATCCACCTTGATTACAGATTTCAATATCAAATGTTATACTTTGTCCATCAGAAACTGGATTAGCTATAGATGCTGTTTTACTCAGCGAAATATCTTGTTGACATCTTTCTACATTAATCTGTGAAGTGGCTATGGCCTCGCATCCTAGATCATCTGTCACTGTTACTCCATATACCCCAGAATTGAAGAATGTTTCTTCATTCATATTAGAAAGACCAGAACTATTATCCGTCCAATCAAATCCTAAAGTTCCTGTTCCACCTGTTGTTACTGCAGTGAACTCTATAGTTTCACCTTCACATATATTAAATTCAGTAGGAATCGAAACAGTCAGTCCAGAACATAATGTATAAAAACCAAAATCATTATTTACAATAGGAGCGGTTGAACTTGTTGTATTTATACATATGACGGCTTTCCCATCTATTTCAGAAAAGCTGCCGGGATCTATAACAGCATCATTATCGGTAGCATCAGATCCTACATTTAATAAAGTTGTAGTAGTAGGGTTTACAGTACCTGGCTCTTGTAAGGGATCTTCTACTGAAATATAGTATTTTCTATTGGCACCAATAAAAGCGGTAGCAGCTGTAAATTGATAATTTCCAGCTGCATCTGTAGTTGTCATCCCTACAATGGATAATGTGCCAGCTGCAAATTCTGTATATAGCCAAACTCTTGCGCCTATGTAACCTGGTTCGCCAGCATTCTGCTGACCATTATTATCATTTGCTGCATTACCACTATTTCCATCGTACCAGACAAAACCATCAATGGAAGAAGGTTGAGCATATACAGACTGAACGCTAAACAGAAAGGAGAAAGCTAATAAGATATATAATCTTATAACCCATGCCGAAGATGTGGACATCATGTGTAGTTTTCTTATTATTTAAAATTCGGCCTTGGGAGGACTTCCTACAAAGTTATGAATTTATTTTACATATTATATTTAATTTTAATGTGAATACGGAAAACGGAAAGTTTTAACAGAAAAACGGAATTAGCAATAAAACTAAACCTGATATAGGGGGTAAATGTAAAGTAGGTGTCATTTAGCTGTATGAATAGACCTCATTACATGGTAGTGTTAGATCAAAAATTAAATATGTCACCTAGTTTGCATTTGCAGACTAATTCATGTGACATTCTATTTCCTGCATGTCTAATGGTCGTATTAAAGAACTACATTTTTTCAACACCAAAAAGAATGATGAAAAATTACACCCTCATTTTAAGTTTCTTTCTGATGTTATTTTCACAAACTCTATCGAGTCAATGTGATGTAACTATCAGCCAGGGAAATGATGTTCCCGTCGATGGCATTACTATATGTCTAGGACAATCATTATTTCTAGCGGCAGCAGATGGACAGACAGGTATCCCTGCAGGGACTACCTTTCAATGGTCAACTGGTGCCACTGATTATTTTACTGTTATTACACCAACAGTAACTACTAATTATGCAGTTGTCGTGACCTATCCAGATGGATGTGTTGCAACTGATCAAATTACAGTTAATGTTGCCAGTCCACCAACGATTAATGTTGGAAATATTAGTGATGCCACTTGTGGTGGATCTGATGGTTCTGCATCGGTAAGTGCTGCTGGTAATGGAGGATTTGAATACGCCTGGAGCAATGGTCAAACAGGATCCTCACTTTCAAACGTTAGTTCAGGTACTTATACTGTGACTGTTGTTGATGCCAATGGATGTTCAGCAACAGCCAATGCTGTTGTTGGGGTTCAGGGTGCCTCAGGTATTAATGGTAATGTATATGGTGACTTTAACTATAATGCTATCAATGATCAAGTTTTTCAAGGTTACAGTAATGTTACCGTAAATCTATTTGGTTTAGATGCTGCAGGTAATTCTGTTTTAGTGAGTACCACTACTACCAATACCAATGGTGATTACTCATTTAATGTCCCTTTTAATAATGGACAGTCTTACAGAATGGAATTTGAAATTCCCACAAATTTTGAAGTAACAACCAATGGTGATAAAAATAATACGGCTATAAGATTTATAAATGGTCCAACCTGTGATCAAGATTTGGCAATTTCAGTACCTACTGATTATTGTCATACTGATGATCCTACGGTAGTAGTACCTTGTTGGATAAATGGTGATAAAGATGCAACGGGTGTTACAACTGATGCAATTGTATCAACAAATTATAAAAATGAAGGTTTCCCAGGTCAGCCTACTTATACTCCGCCAAGCCATGATGCAGTTGCTAGTGAAGTAGGAGCTCTGTATGGTGTAGCTTATCAAAGATTCGACAAGCAAGCATTTTTCTCAGCATATGTAAAAAGACATGTTGGTTTAGGTCCTGATGGTATAGGTGCAATCTATCAAATAGATTATTCTGGTGCAAATCCAGGTACAGCGACTACATATGTTGATCTAGTTAACGATTTTGGTTTAAATCTAGGAACTGTAACTGGTAGAGATTTACCTCTAACAGTAGGATCTCCAAGTTATGATGTTGATGCATTTGACAAAGTAGGTAAAGCTGGTATTGGTGATATTGATATATCCGATGATGGATCTACGATGTATATTATCAATCTAAATGATAGAACATTAATACAAATAGGAATCGGAAATCCAGTAGGTGCTCCGACTTTGCAATCGATACTACCTACCCCCAATCCCTGTGGTACGGCAGCCGATTGGAGGCCTTTTGGTCTAAAATTTTATGCAGGTAAATTATATGTTGGTGGTGTATGTTCTGGAGAAGCTTCTGGAGCGCAGCCTACTGGTTACATATTTGAGTATGATCCAGCTATTGGCTTCAATACTACACCAATTTTGACTTTCCCTTTCAATTACACAAGAGATGCAGCATTTGGTTGTAGTCAACCAATTGGTGGACCTGGTGATTTTTGGTACCCATGGACTTCTACATATCAAGGAAGTGCTTATCCTCAACCAATAATTTCTGACATCGAATTTGAAGTTGATGGGGCAATCGTTATTGGAGTAAGAGATAGAAATGCCGACCAACTAGGATTTCAAAACTACAGACCAGACCCAGCAATGTCTAATACTGCTCTAGTAAGTGGTCTTGCAATCGGGGATATTTTAAGAGCTGATCCTGTAGGAAACGGGACATATACACTCGAAAGTAATGGAATAAGTCAGGGTAAAGTAGGTTGTGGTACGAATAATAATCAAGGACCTGGTGGTGGAGAATTCTTTTGTGGTGACTTAAAACTATGTCACAATGAAGCAGCTACTGGATCATTAGCAAAGTTCTCTGGATCTGGTGAAGTATTATCTACCGTATATGATCCTCATAGATCATATTCTCAAGGATTTTCAAGATTTAATAATATCAATGGTACTGGATTTGAAGGATACGAGGTATATAGAGATGATGTAAATAATCCTGACGGATTTGGTAAGGCCAATGGTCTTGGTGACATAGAAGTATTCTGTGATCCTGCTCCAATTGAAGTAGGAGATTATGTATGGGTCGATGCTAATAAAAATGGTATCCAAGATCCCGGAGAAACACCTATAGATGGTGTAACAGTAAGCTTATATGATGAAAATGGAAATCTCGTAAGCCAAACTACCACTGACGGTGAAGGTTACTACTATTTCTATAATTTAGATTTCAATACTGACTATTTTGTTGCTATTGAAGGATACAATAACGGATTACCATTCAATGGAAATACATTAGAAATTACGGTAGCCAATGTAGGTGCAAATGATGAAATAGATAGTGATGCTACTATTTCAGGATTTGGAGTTCCTGCCAATGTTATAAATAAGCCAGCCATTGCTTTCACAACTGGTCTTCCTGGTCAAACTGATCATAGTTTAGATTTCGGATTCTTTGGATGTGAATTAGAAGTTTCAATTGGACCAGACGTTAATATCTGTAGAAACTTCCAAGCAACATTGACCGCTTCTGTTACTAATGCTACTGGAAATACAAGCTTCGCATGGAGCGATGGTTCTCTAGGACAATCAATTACTGTAAGTCCTCCTACATCTACGACATATGTCGTTACTGTTACAGACCAACTCGGATGTACAGGTACTGAAGAAGTAGATGTAAATGTTGAAAACCCTCCTGTACTAGGTATCGAAGGACCAACCTTCTTATGTGTTGGTGAAGAAGGAGTATTTAGCATTCCAAATCCTGAGGCAGGTGCTAATTATACATGGAATTTTAATGGCGGAAGTACTGCGGATGGAGATATGAATGATCCAACTGAAACGGTTACTTTCCCTGCTGCTCTAGCTGGTCAGACAGTTACAATTACGCTTACGGGTGCATCAGCAAATCTAAACTGTACGAGTACCGATCAATTAACAATTACTATCGGTGGTCTCGTAGAAGCGAATGCAGGTGGAGATCAGACGATATGTCAAGAATCTTCTACCACTATAGGAGGTACACCTGGTTTTGTAGCACCTCAAGGAGGTACTATTACTTGGTCTCCAGCGACATATTTGTCATCAACGACTATTTCTAATCCTGAAGTGACATTGCCATTAGGTGTTTCATCTATTACATATACGGTTACTGTACAAAATAATGGTTGTACTGCTACTGACCAAGTTACTATCACGGGAGATGAATGTAAATTATCTCTAGGTTCTACAGTTTTTGTGGATACAAACGATAATGGGCAACAAGATGCCAATGAAGGCGGTATCTCAGGTGTGACCGTCAATCTTTTAGATAACTTAGGAAACGTAATAGCTACTACTACCACTGATGGAAATGGTAATTACTTCTTTGGAAATCTAGACCCAGGTCAATACCAAGTAAGTATTCCAAGTCCAGATCCAAATTTCCCAACATCAAGTACTCCAACTGACACAGCAGATAATGGTGATGACGGTGATGACAATGGTATACAAGCTGGTGGGAGTGGTACTGCTACCGTATCTCCATTAATTACGCTATCTCCAGGTACTGAACCTACAGGAGCAAGTGAAGGATTTAGCGGAGGTGCTCAAGATGATGCCAATGATGCAGATGGAGATATGACCGTAGATTTTGGTTTTGTACCACAACTAATGAGTATTGGTTCTACTGTATTTGAAGATCCTAATGACAATGGAACTCAAGATGCAGGTGAAAATGGTATAGCTGATCTTACAGTTAACCTTTTAGATAATCTAGGTAATACCGTTGCAACTACTACTACGGATGCAAACGGTAACTACTTCTTCGGTGGACTTCTACCTGGTCAATACCAAGTCGAAGTAATCCCTAGCGATGAATTTCCAACCTCTAGTACTCCAACCGATACTGCTGATAATAGCCAAGATGGTGATGATAATGGTATACAAGCCGGAGGAAAAGGAACATCTACAGTATCTCCTTTGATTACGCTATCTCCAAATAGTGAAACCACTAACGAACCAAGTCAAGGTGGTGGTCAAGATAATGCTGATGATGCCAATGGTGATATGACCGTAGATTTTGGTTTTATCCCTCAATTGATGAGTATTGGTTCTACTGTATTTGAAGATCCTAATGATAATGGTTTCCAAGATGCAGGTGAAAATGGTATCTCAGACGTAACTGTAAATCTATTAGACGATATGGGTAATACAGTTGCTACCACAACTACCGATGCTAATGGTAATTACTTCTTTGATGGCCTTCTACCAGGAGATTATCAGATACAAGTATTACCAGATTCAGACTTCCCTACTTCTAGTAGTAATACAGATACTTCTGACAACGGACAAGATGGTGATGATAATGGTATTCAAACTGCTGGGGCAGGATCTCCTGTAGTTTCTCCTATCATTTCACTGACTCCTAACAGTGAAACTACAAATGAACCTGGTCAAGGTGGTGCTCAAGATAACGCTGATGATGCCAATGGTGATATGACTGTAGATTTCGGTTTTGTACCTCAATTGATGAGTATTGGTTCTACTGTATTCGAAGATCCTAATGATAACGGATCACAAGATGCGGGTGAAAATGGTATCGCTGATGTAACTGTAAATCTATTAGATGACATGGGTAACACTCTTGCTACTACAACTACAGATGCAAATGGTGATTACTTCTTTGGTGGATTACTTCCTGGTGATTACCAAATACAAGTCATTCCAGATACTGACTTCCCTACCTCTAGTACTCCAACGGATACAGCTGACAATAGCCAAGATGGTGACGATAATGGTATACAGGCAGGTGGATCAGGAACTACTGTAGTATCTCCAATCATTACGCTTTCTCCTAATACAGAAACAACGAATGAGCCTGGTCAAGGTGGTGCTCAAGATAATGCTGATGATGCTAATGGTGATATGACCATTGACTTTGGTTTCATCCCACAATTAATGAGCATTGGTTCTACAGTATTCCAAGACACAAATGATAATGGTCTTCAAGATGCTGGTGAAAATGGTATCTCTGATGTTACAGTAAATCTTTTAGATGATATGGGTAATATCATTGAAACCACTACTACTGATGCAAATGGTGATTACTTCTTTGATAACCTCTTACCAGGTGACTATCAAGTACAGGTAATACCTGATGCTGATTTCCCTACTTCTAGTAGTAATACAGACACTGCTGACAATGGTCAAGATGGTGATGATAATGGTATACAAACGGCAGGATCTGGTACTCCAGTGAACTCTCCTATCATTACATTATCACCTAACAGTGAATCAACAAATGAACCTGGTCAAGGTGGAAATCAGGATGATGCAGATGACGCCAATGGTGACATGACGGTTGATTTCGGTTTTGTACCTCAATTAATGAGTATAGGTTCTACCGTATTTGAAGATCCTAATGATAATGGCCAACAAGATAATAACGAAGGCGGTATCGCTGGAGTTACTGTAAATCTTCTTGATAACGCTGGAACTCAGGTGGCATCTACAACAACAGATGCAAATGGTGATTACTTCTTTGGTGGATTACTTCCTGGTCAATATCAAGTAGAGGTTGTGCCTAGCACAGACTTCCCTACTTCTAGTACTCCAACGGATAATGCAGATAATAGTCAAGACGGCGATGATAATGGTTCTCAGGTAGGTGGATCAGGAACTAATGTTCTTTCTCCTACAATTACATTGACTCCTAATACAGAAACCACAAATGAATCAGGTCAAGGAGGTAATCAGGATAATACTGATGATGCCAATGGTGATATGACCATTGACTTCGGTTTCATACCTCAATTAATGAGTATAGGTTCTACTGTATTTGCCGATGATAATGATAATGGATTCCAAGATAACGGTGAAAACGGTCTTGCAAATCTTACTGTTGAATTACTTGATGACAATGGAAATGTAGTGGCAACAACCACTACGGATGCCAATGGTGATTACTTCTTCGGTGGATTACTTCCTGGCACATATCAAGTAAGAGTAACTCCAGATGAGGATTATCCTACATCTAGTAGTGTTACAGATACTAATGATAACGACCAAGATGGTGACGACAATGGTAGTCAAGCAGGTGGCAAAGGAACTCCTGCAGTTTCTCCACTGATTACTTTAACTCCAAATACAGAGTCAACCAATGAGCCTGGTCAAGGTGGTATGCAAGATGATGCGGATGATGCTAATGGTAATATGACTGTTGATTTTGGTTTTACTCCTCAATTAATGAGCATAGGTTCGACCGTGTTTATTGATAATAATGACAATGGTGAGCAAGATGCGGATGATGATGGTATCGCAGGTGTAACAGTTAATCTTTTGGATGATAATGGAGCACTTGTAGCGACAACTTCTACAGATGCAAATGGTGACTATTTCTTTGGTGGTATCATGCCTGGTCAATACCAAGTAGAGGTAATTCCTGACGGAACTTATCCTACATCTAGTACTCCAACAGACAGTGCTGACAATGGACAAGATGGTGATGATAATGGTAGTCAAGTTGGTGGATCTGGTACTTCAGTCGTATCTCCGCTGATCACGCTATCTCCTAACTCAGAACCTACCAATGAAGCTGGTCAAGGTGGAAATCAAGATGGTATCGATGATGCCAATGGTGATATGACGATCGATTTCGGTTTCAAACCTGAAGTAGATATATTCTTAGAAAAATCAGTAGATAACTTTACTCCATTCTTGAATGATGTAGTAACATTTACGATTGAAGTTGGAAATGATGGTCCTTCTGATGCCTCTGGTGTAGAAGTGACAGATCTATTACCTTCTGGGTTTACATTGACAACATTCAATACTACCCAAGGTGCTTATAATCCTTCATCTGGTCTTTGGACTGTAGGTAACTTAGCCGTGAATCAAACAGAAACACTTACGGTAAGTGCATCTGTAAATGCTACGGGAGATTACTTAAACCTTGCGGAAGTAACGGCGCAAGATCAAGATGATGTGGACTCTACTCCAGGAGATGGTGTAGATACAAATGGTAATGGTGACTCAAGTGATGATCCTGGTGATGATGATGATGGTGATGGCGAAGAAGTGACTCCTAATACATTAGTTGATCTTTACCTTGAAAAATCAGTAGATAATGCTACTCCTATTATAGGTGAAGAAATTACGTTTACCATACTGGTAGGTAATGACGGACCTAACGACGCAACAGGCGTAGAAGTAACAGATCAATTACCTTCTGGATATACTTACGTAGGATTTACAGCTACACAAGGATCTTATAATGTACCTACAGGTATATGGACAGTAGGATCACTTGCAAATGGTGCTACCGCTACACTTATGGTTACGGCTACTGTAAATGCAACTGGTGACTACTTAAACCTTGCGGAAGTAACAGATCAAGATCAACCTGATAGTGATTCTACTCCTGATGATGGTGTAGATACTGATGGTGACGGTGACTCTACTGATGATCCAGATGATGATGATGACGGTGACGGTGAGGAAGTAACTCCTAATACTGCTGTAGACTTATATGTAGAAAAATCTGTTAATGATCAAACTCCAAATGTTGGTGACCAAATCACATTTACCATTATAGTTGGTAATGATGGACCAAATGATGCTACAGGTGTAGAAGTTACTGATCAATTACCTTCTGGGTATACTTATGTTGGATTTACTGCTAGTCAGGGATCTTACAATAATACTAATGGTATTTGGAATGTGGGAGCTATACTAGTAGGTCAGACAAAAACACTGACCGTAACTGCTACAGTTAATGCAACTGGCGACTACCTAAACCTTGCAGAAGTAACAGATCAAGATCAACCTGATACTGATTCAACGCCTGACAATGGTGTAGATACTGACGGTGATGGCGACTCTACTGATGACCCAGATGATGAAGATGACGGTGATGGAGAGGAAGTAACGCCTACTCTACTGGGATCAATCTCTGGTAACGTAGCTCTTGATGATGATAATAATGATACGCCTGATACGCCTCAAGTAGGAGTAACTGTGACGCTTACAGAAGATCTTAACAACAATGGTGTTGCAGATCCTGGTGAACCACAAACTACTACCACAACTGATGCTAATGGTGATTATATTTTCCCTAACCTTCCTGCAGGTGACTATATTGTTACAACTACTGATCCTAATGGTGCAGACTCTGTATCTGATGAAGATGAGTCAAATGATGGTGATCCAACAGATAACGATACAACTGTAGATAATACAATTGACGTAACTCTTGGTGCAGGTGAAGATGATGAAGACAATGACTTTGTTGATGAATTATTGACTTCTATCGCAGGTGATGTGACTGAAGATATCGATAATGACGATAACGGTGATACACCTATATCTGGTGTAACTATTGAATTATATGAAGATACTAATGGTGATGGTGTACTTGATCCTGCTGAATTAGCTGCTGGTCCTATTGCTACTGATGTGACTGACGCCAATGGTGAGTATGAATTTACTGACCTGCCTGCTGATGATTACATCGTAATTCAGACGCAACCTAATGGATTCACTAATGTATCTGATGAAGATGAATCTCCTGATGGTGATACTAACGACGGAGATACAACAGTAGATAACACTATTGCAGTAACTACAACTCCAGGTGAAGATGACACCGATAATGACTTTGTTGAAGAGGCAGTTATCGAAACAGTTGACCTTTACGTTGAAAAGTCTGTAAATGAATTGACTCCAATAGTTGGTGAGCAAATCACATTTACTATCCTCGTAGGTAACGATGGTCCTAATACAGCTACTGGTGTAGAAGTAACTGATCAATTGCCTTCTGGATATACTTATAATGGATTCTCTTCTACTCAAGGATCTTATAGCAATGCTACTGGAATCTGGAATGTAGGTACTCTAGCTAACGGTGCTACCGCTACTCTTACGGTAACGGCTACTGTTAATGCTACTGGTGACTACTTAAACCTTGCTGAAGTAACTGATCAAGATCAACCTGATTCTGATTCTACCCCTGACAATGGTGTAGATACTGACGGTGACGGTGACTCTACTGATGATCCTGATGATGAAGATGATGGTGACGGTGAGGAAGTAACTCCGAATACTGCCGTTGACCTTTACGTTGAAAAGTCTGTGAATGAATTGACTCCGAACGTTGGTGAGCAAATCACATTTACTATCCTCGTAGGTAACGATGGTCCTAATACAG